>JAGOBZ010000070.1 GCA_017999015.1 Kiritimatiellia bacterium | reverse complement strand
CCTTCCCTGCCCGCCCTACGCTTGAAATCCCCGCCGTCCTGTGCCACAATGCCCTCACTTTCACACGAGGGAACGATTCACCCGCCAGCCAGCGGCCAGTGTTGCACTGGCCGCTGGCTGGCGGGAGGAGTTTGTTGCCGTTGAGGTCCAGACCATCGACACTACTGGAAATTATCGGAATGCGAGACAGGCTTTGCTCGCGAACCGGCGTCTCGTCCCTGATACGGTCGGGCTGAATTGGGAGAATGTTTCGAAGCGTATCCTTCCGCAAATCATCTATAAAGGGCAGGTTCTCCAGCGCGAGGACCTTTGCAAGTCCGGGCTCTATTTTGTTTGCCCCAAGCCGGTTTACAATCGGATTCTTGATCGCTTGGGAGGGAAGGACAAGTTGCCTGAATTCTCACGCCAGCCGGCCTCTATTCATTTTCTCGCGTACGATTATTCCCAATCCGCGTCCCGCGACGGGGCCATACAGCCGCTAGAAAACATCGATATGCACAACACGGCTGTCTATAAAGTCCAAGAGGCATTCTCAGCCATAACGTTGCCGTCCGCCAACGTTTATCGGGATGCGATATTAAAGGCATTGGAACGTACCTGAACATCCACGGGTATGCTTAGGTGATTGATGACCACATTTGTTACACAGACGAAGCATGACGAGATCAAAGCGGGCCTCGCTGAGATCGAGCGCATCGAGGGGGTCCGCATCCTATATGCCTGTGAATCAGGCAGCCGGGCGTGGGGGTTCCCATCCGCTGATAGTGACTACGATGTGCGTTTCATTTACGCCCATCCGCCGGAATGGTATCTGTCGCTGGAGACACGTCGCGACGTGATTGAGCGTCCATTGGAAGGTGATCTGGATCTTAGCGGTTGGGATATCCGTAAGGCTCTCAACCTCTTCCGCCGTTCCAACCCGCCGCTCTTGGAGTGGCTTCAGTCTCCCATCGTTTACTGGAGTGTCCCCGGGTTCGTTGAAAGTTTGCGCGGGTTGATGACCGCATATTATGATCCGTGCAGTTGCATGCATCACTATTTGCACATGGCGCGTAACAATTTCCGTGAGTTTTTGAAGGGCGAGAGAATCCGCACAAAGAAGTATTTTTACGTTCTTCGCCCTGTGTTTGCCTGTCTTTGGCTGGAGCAAGGGCGTGGGCCAGTGCCGACCGAATTCCAGACGCTCGTGGACGCGCTTGCCCCAGAGGGGGCGCTTCGGGATGCGATCAAGGAGCTGCTGGCGAACAAGCGGGATGGGCATGAACTGGACGATGGTCCGCGCATTCCTGTTTTCAACGATTTTCTCGAAGCGCAACTTGCTCGGCTCGAGCAGCGCATCCAGCCTGCAACCGTGTCAGATGCCAACGGGTTACACAGACTCGACACCTTCTTCCGTTCGGTCATCGGCTTCGACGGTGCGTCTGGCTGAAAGATGCCGCTTTGGATTGAACAATGTCTCGCACTGCTAAACCGTACTCTTCCAGTGTAGCATGTTTAACACGATGTCGGTGAAGAGTGAAAGAAAGGGAACAAGAAATACAATGAAGTCTGTTTTGTGGGTGATGGTGACTGTTCTGCTCGGATGCTCAGCCATCGAGACGCTTGCGCAAGAGCCGGTTCGGCCGCGCATGAAAATGGGTGCTTACTATTTTGCGGGATGGTCGGGCAAGTGCCCCCACGACGACGGTTCGGTCTCGAATGCCTGGGCCAAAGGCATGCCGACGCACTACACCAAGAAGCTGGCGACCGAGTTCGCGGGGCGAACGCCGGTCTGGGGTTGGCGCGATGACACGCCCGAGCTGATGGAGCGCCAGATCGATCTGGCCGCCGATCACGGTGTGGCCTACTTCTCGTTCTGCTGGTATTGGCACGACAACAAGCGGCCGATCAACGTGAAAGCGATCGAGGATGATCCCAAGCACGCGCCGATGAAATTGTTTATGCAGGCCAAGAACAATGCGCGCATGGAGTTTTCGCTGCTGGTGGCGAATCACGGCGGTTTCGAAATCATCGGCACCGAAGCGTGGAAGCAGGCGGCGGATTACTGGATCACGCTGTTCAAACATCCCCGTTACCTGCGGCTGGACGGCAAGCCGGTTCTGGTGATCTTCGGGCCGGGCGGGGCCGACAAGCTCGGTATGCAGTATCTGCAGGAAGCGGCCAAACGGGCGGGGTTCCCGGGCGTGGCGGTGGCTGCTTGCGGCAACGCCAAGGCCGAGGACGGCTTCGAGATCCGCACGCATTACAATGTGACGCCCAACGGCACCTGGAGCAAGGTGTCGGAGAAGCATGCCTTCCAGGAAATCATGGACGCCAATCAGAAGGCGTGGTGCGCCGTGCCCGGACAACCGGTCATTCCGCTCGCTACGCAGGGGTGGGATCGTCGGCCCTGGGAGGCCAAGAACGGCGAGGGTTTTGCCAACGGGGTCGGCGTGTCGTGGTATTTCGAGAAGGCCACACCCGCGCAGTTCGAGGAGCTGTTGACGCGTCTCGCTGCCTGGATGGAGGCGAATCCTGAGGCGGTCACCCGCGACCGTCTGGCGATTATCTACGCCTGGAACGAGATCGGCGAAGGCGGCTGGCTGGTGCCTTGCCGGGAAGATCCGGACGGCGCCTATCTGAAGGCGATCCGCAAGGTCGTGTTCGGCAAATAGGGAGGTTGAAACATCGAACGCTGAACGCCGATCGCCCAACGCCCAACGCCGAAGGAAACTTTGACGGCCAGTGTTAGACGTTCAGTGCTCAGCGTTCAATTGATGTTTTCCTCGCCGATGACTCTCACGGCCGGTCGCTGCGGAAGCTGGCACGGAAAGCGGTCGGTGTGAGGCGGAAGGTTTTGCGGAACCAGAGCCCGAGGTGGCTGGGGTCGCAGAAACCGCACTCGGCCGCGATTTCGCTGACGGTCTTCTGAGAGTTCCGCAGCAGGGCGCGCGCGTGGTTCAAACGCTGGCGCTGGATTTCGTCGCGCACGGTGCGCCCCAAGGTCTGCCGCGATTTCATCTCGAGCAGACGCTGCGAGATGTTGGTGTGCCGCGCGACCTGCGCCACGGTCAACCGCGTGCCGAGCCCCGCGCGGATGAAGGCGAGCGCTTTGGCCATGTGCGGGTCGGCGATGCACGAGATGTCGGTTGAACGGCGCGTGATCACGCGGGCCTGGCTGAGCGACACTCGGCAGGCGGCGGCAGCAGCCGCCGGCAGGCGCATGCGCCCGTCGAGCAGTTTGGCGCACTCGTAGCCGGTGTTCTCGCCGTCCAGCTCGATACTGGACAGGGAGGGCGTTGTCGTTTCGCACAGGATCTCGTCGTTGCCCACGCCCAGCACGGCGATCTCATGCGGCACGGAGATGCCCTCGTCCATGCACATCTCCAAGATCTGACGCGCCCGCTGGTCGCGGGCGGCCATGACGGCCACCGGTTTCGGCAGCTTTCGTAGCCACAAACGCAGCCGCTTGCTTTCCAAGCCGAAATCCTCGCGCTCGTTTTGGGTCAGCTCGGGATAGATCTCGCACGAGAATCCCTGCTGGGAGACACGCTCGACAAAACCTTTGGCGCGGTCGAAAGACCAGGGCATGTTCCTCACGTCTCCGACATAGGCGAAGCTCGCGTATTGCCGGTCCAAAAAATAGTCGGCGGCCGAGCGGCCAACGGCGCCGTGGTCGCGGATCACGCAGCAGTGGTGCGACAGCGGGCTTTTCGCACCCATCAGAGTCCCCGGCGGGTTGATGAAGATCACCGGCACGGCGGCGGCGAGCACGGCGCTGACGTGCGCCTTCGTCTCGGTGAAGGCGATGGCGCCCGTGCAGCCCCACTCCTTGGTCCGGCGGATCCCCTGCTCCTCGAAAAGACCCGTGATCATGTGGAACTCCCAAGGGCCGTACTGGTGCGCATAGCGCAGGATGCCGTTCAGGATCTGGCGGTGTATGATGTTGGCGGTCGGGATCACGAGCAGCACGCGCGGCGGATGGCCGGAAGCGGACCGCAGGCGGCACCTCTTTCTTCCTTCATTTTTCATTTCGCATATATCCTAACAATTTTGCGCGGCTGTCGCTAGCGGCTAAAACCGGATTATGAAATGATGCAAGGGTGAAATGGCGCGCATCGCAATACGGAAGAGAAGGAGAGCATCGCATGGGAGATGAACCAGCCCTGAAAGCAGAACACGTCGGAGTAGCTTGGGCGGCGTTGGCGTTGGCCTTGGCTTTGGCACTGCCCGCCGCCGCAGGTAACGGCGAGGCCGTGAAGCACGCCCTGGTGCGCGTCACGAAGATCGACGGGCGCATCACGGAAAAGAGCCTGCCGCTTGAAAAAGCCACGGACCGCGTATACCGCCTGAAAATTCCGATCAAGGACATCACACGCGACATCAACACCATCGATATCATTTACGCCGACGCCTCCGCCTGCAAAGGCGAAGCGGGCTACTTCGTTGTGTCGACCGGGGTGCTGGGAACATTCCGAGAAGACAAAGGTCGGCTCGAGGAGCGGCGGAACCCCATGCCGATCTTCGGGATGAAGACGCCCCGCGGCGCGTTTGTCGGGATCGTCAAGGGGCTCAAGTATGAATTCAAGACCGTCGTTGACGTCACCCATGGCGTATATACGATCTTCCCGCGTTTCCTCATCAAAGAAATGGTTTTCGATCCCTACGAGGACCTCGTCATCGACTTCCACGCCCTCGAAGAGAACGACGCCAACTACTCGGGCATGGCCCGCGCCTACCGCGCGTATCAGCTCGGCCGCGGCGAGGTGACGCCGCTGCGCGAACGGGTGAAAGGCAATCCCCAACTCGCCTATTCGGCCGACACGATGTTCGTGCGCGTCAAACATGGCATCAAAATCAACAAGCTCAAGATCGAGCATCAGACGTCCTCGAACGAGCCGCCTGTCACCGTGTTTAAATCCTTTGACGACCTGATGGCAATTATGAGGGGGCTCAAGGCTCTGGGTGTTGAGAAGGTCGAAATGTGCTCCGTAGGCTGGAACAGCGGCGGATTCGACGGACGCTTCCCGACGCTCTTTCCCGTCGAGCCGGCTTTCGGCGGCGCGGCCAAACTGCGCGAAGCGATCGCCTGTGCCCACGGGTTGGGATATCAGATTGTCTGTCATGTCTGTAATACGGATTTTTACACGGTGTCAGATCGGTACGATGAATACAACGTCGCCAAGCGATCCGACGGCTCGCTCCACAAGCACGGTGTCTTGGCGGGAGGCAGGGCGTACTACCCATGTTTTCAGCAGGTTGACAACGTCTATATCGATGATGACTACAAGGGCCTGGCGGACTTGGGCTTCAAGGGTACCCACCATATCGATGTGACCTCATGTATTACGCCCTATCCGTGTTTCGATCCCAAGCATCCCTGCAACCGACAGCAGACTGCGGACTACATGAATCAAATCGGTGAAAAGGCGCGCCGCACCTTCGGCGGGTTCGGGTCGGAAGGGCCCTGCGACCACGTCGCACGGACGCTCGACTACGCGCTCTATGTCACGGCCTATCCGAAGTGGCTGGGCACGCCCAACCCGCTCATCGACCGCCTCATTCCCCTCTGGCAGATCGCCTATCACGGCATCATTCTCAGCAACCCGTACTATTCGACAATCGACTACAACTATCCGCGCGAATCGGGCGACAAACCGCACACGTCTCTCACCCAGACTACGCGCAGGCTCAAGCTCTACGAATTCGGCGGCCGTCCGACTTTCTATTTCAATCCCTATACGGATCTCAAGCCGATTAAAGAGGCGTACGACGAGTACCATCCCATGAAGCATCTCCAGTACGAGTTCATGGATTTTCACGACGAGATCGCGAAAGACGTGTTTCTCACGAGATACTCCGACGGGAGCGAAGTGGTTTCCAATTACTCTGGGAAAGCCTTCCGCTGCAAAGGGAGGACGATCCAAGCGATGGATTACAAGCTGATCAAACCTCGGTTTCTCGGATTGTTTTGAGGGGCTGTGGCATAAACAGAAAAGCAGGGCGCGGAAAGCGGTCAACCATGAACGATCAAACGAAGGCTCGAGACACTGTGATGAAGGGTCTGACTCTCGCGACCGGAATATCGCTAATCGGGATGGCGGCAGCCGCCGGCCAAGATCATTCGAAAGGCGCGGATGCGTTCGTGGAACTCGCGAATAAGCAGGTGTCGGTTCGGTTTGATGCTGCCAGCGGAGCGGTCGCCTCGGTCAGCAACCGCGTCTTGGGCATTGCCTACACGGTCGACGCGCCGGCGCCGAGCCTGTTTGAACTGATGACTCTTGCGGGTCAGGCGAAGACACGTTTGCAGAATGTGGTCCCGGCAGCAGATTCGCTTAGCGGGCACAGTCTGACCCGCGAGGCAGACAGGCAAACGCTTCAACTGGACTACCGTGTTCCGGCAGGAACCGGAGGCGTGGTACAGGTTACCTGCAAGGCGACGCTGATGGACAGTGCCGGCGAAGTCCGCTGGACGGTCGCCGTCGACAACCGGGCGGAAGGCGTGGAGGTTGTGGAGGTCGTCTATCCGATTCTGGGCGGCTTGCGGATCGGAGGGAAGACAGAAGATAACTTCCTGGCTTGGCCTAAGTGGGGGGCGGGGCGGCTGATCGAGGCGCCGCAGAAGCAAGGCCGTTTGAACGGCACGTACGTGGGAGGCGGCGCCACCATGGCGTGGATGGATCTTTTTTCTCGGCCAGCGGAGGCCGGGATACCCGCCTGCGGCCTCTATTTCGCAAGCCATGACCCAAGCCTGCTCATGACCGGTTTGTACAGCCATCCCGCTGACGACACGGGCAGCCTGACGCTTCAGATGAAAAAGTACGCGCATGTGCGCTCCGGGGAGCAGTGGATCTCGGCGGACTTTGTGACGCAGGTTCACGCGGGCGACTGGCACGCGGGGGCCGACACCTACCGCGCCTGGTTCTGCTCGTGGGCGCCGTTCCCAGACCCGCCGGCCTGGCTGAAGCGTTGCGACGGCAGGGTCGAGTGGACATTGCCGCTTGACGGGTCAGGCCGTTTCGATCAAGACATCCCGAAGATGGCAGATTTGTCGAAGCGCTTGGGGTTGGACTTCGTACGCCTCGGCGGTCAGATGATCCCCAGTGTGGCGGCCGGCAAACACCGGTGCAACCGGTTCCCGTTTCCGGACCCTCTCATGGGCTCCGAACGCGAGTTCACGGAGGTGCTCGATCAGGTCCGTCGCCAGGGGTGCCGCGTGGCCTTCTATATCAACGGGCAGGCTTGGGATCCGCGCTGGCCGGCGTGTCCGACCTCGTGCGCCGGAATGATGCCCGCCTCGGTGAAGATTCCGGACTGGGAGGCCGGCTTCAAGCAGAATGCCTTGCACCGCTATGACGGCACGTTGTATTCGCAATACAGGAAAGCTGCCGGCCACTGGCCGGCCCCGGAGCCCGATTCACCGTATGGCTGTCTGTTTTACTTCATGTGCATGGCCTCGCAAGGCTGGCAGGACCACCTGTTTTATTGGACGGTCGAGAAATACGTGAAGCAATACCATGCGGGCGCCATGTTTCTCGACCAACTCGGTGCCGAAAGCGCCAAGTATTGCTATAATCCGGCTCACGGACACACCCACCACGGGGCCTGGTCGCAGGGTGTTGTCGCGCTGGCCAAACGCATCAAGGAGGAGGCCCGGCGCATCGACCCGGACTTCGCCTTGGAAACCGAGGGCTACGGTGACGCCTATGCCTCCTCTTTCGATTCCTTCTTCATCGCGCCGTCGTCCACCGGCGTCTGGTCCGACTCGTTCCCCGAACTGGCCCGCTACACGTTCCCGGAACACATCTTTTTCGACGGTTATTGGTCGATACAGAACCCCGCGTATAAGCGTACGCCCGAGGAGATGTTCAATGAAGTCTTTCTGATCGGGAACCGGTTCCTGGTCTATGCCCAGCCCAATGTGCTGACGAAGCACCTGTCCGACGTCATCAACCTGCGTAAGCGGATCAAGCACGTCCAGTACGCCGCGCGATATATGGATGACGTGGGCGTGTCTGTTTCCGACGCTAAGGTCCGCGTCAAACGCTTTGTCCTCGACGAGCCGGACCAGAAAGTCACCTTGTTGACGATCCACAACCACGAAGGCGTGGTGGGTGCAAACGTCGAGGTGGTCCTCGACGCGCTCGGGCCGGTCCGTGAAGCGGCCGTCGCGGTGATCGCGGAACACGTGAACGGTTTGGACGTGAACGAATCTGTAACCCATGCGTCTTTCGCCGCGCCCAAGGGAACGTTGTCCGCTGTTTTGCTGGTGCACCGCGGCAAAGATGTCATCAGACTGGCCCGCGAGGCCACGCAGATTCCACCCTTAAACGGAAAGGAAACGTTTCAATGAACGTACCGCGCTTCGACAAACGAATGATCGCCGTACTGGGCGCCGCGTGTGTCTTGTGCGGTTGCCTGTATTCGCGCCGCGAAAACGGAGGGCGCCAGGTTGACGTCCGCGTTCGGCAGACATCCGGCGGCCCGCGCATCCATGTGGATGGGAAGCCGATCCCGCCGCGCTTCTTTGGTGGGCATCTCGCCTGGTCGCATCGGACCGATACCGATTGGCGTGAGGTTTCGTTCGAAATTAACGCCGGTGCGGCGGGTACGGCGCCGGCGCGGATCAAGATCCAATTCAATGACGACGCCGAATTCTTGATGAAAGAGATGCGGGTGACGGATCTGGCGAGCGGCGAAGACCACCTCGTCAACGGAAGTTTTGAGGACGAGCAAATTTTTGCCGCAGTGTGGGGCACCTATCAGGAGAAGGCCCCGAAGCGGACCGAACCGCAGGTGACGACGCGATGGACGCCTGAGGGGGTGAGTGTCAACGTTCAGGGGTTGGTCTCCGGTTGGTGGCCCACCTATCAGTTGCGCACCCGTGAGGGGGCGTTGAAGCTGCCTGCGGGAACGCGCTGCCGGTGCAGCTTCAAAATTCGCTCCTCCTCGCGCGCACTGGTCAACGTGATGGCGCAGCGGCTGGAAGATGGCCGCTGGCAACCGATGGGGCCTCCGGTAGGCGATATTTTTGACAGCCAGTTGAAGATGGCGCGTGAGGCGGGGATCCGTCTTTGCCATTTGCAGATGCCGACCTGTTTTGAACCGCCCGAGAAGGAGCAGGACTGGACGCCGATTGACGAGTATTTCCGGCATGTGATTGCGCGGGTCCCCGATGCGCTGATCGTGCCGCGCGTCGAAGCGGACGCGCCCGCGTGGTGGCGCAAGCGGCATCCCGAGGCGACGATGACCTATGAGGACGGAAGCAAGGGTTCCAAATGCACGGTCAACAGCCGCGAGTACCGGCGGGATATGGCCGCGCATCTGGAAAAGCTGTGCCGCCATCTGTGCAAGGCGTTCCCCAAGAACTTCGCCGGCATTCTGCCGCTGGGGCAAGGCACTTACGAGTGGTACTACGAGAAGTCTCAGGATCTGGCGCTCAGTGGCTATGACCCTGTGACCGAGCAGGCGTGGCGCCAGTGGCAAAAACAACGCGGAAGACCGGAGGCCGGTATGGTTGCAGTGCCCTCGGCCGCGTTGCGCCACAGCGCTCCCGACGGACTGTTGCGCGATCCTGTTGCCGAGGCCGACCTCGTCGAGTTTGCGCGTTTCCGTCAGGAGCAGATGGCCGATACGATCCTTGACCTTGCCGCCGCCTGCCGCCGCGGTACAGACGGCAAGAAACTTGTTCTCTTCTTTTACGGGTATTTTTTCGAAATGGGCATGATCAGGACATCCGCGCATGAGACTGGGCACTATGCACTGTCGCGTGTATTGGCGAGCGATGACATCGACATCATCTGTGCGCCCTTGAGCTATACCGACCGCGCCTGGGCCTGCGCGTCGCCCTCCATGACCGTGACGGAAAGCGTTCACGCAGCGGGCAAACTCTGGCTGAACGAGGACGATTGCCGCACCCATCTTGCGGGGACGCTGGGCCTGGGTGGCGTGACCACGCCCGAACGGTCGATCGACATCCTGCGGCGCAACCGCGGTCAGGCGCTGATCAGGGGCTTCGCCGACTGGTGGCTGGATATTCGTGACATGGGCTGGTATGACGATCCCGCCATGTGGCAGATCCAACAGCAGCTCAATCCGGTAGAGAACGTACGCTTGAATTCGGATAAGCCCTACGCGCCGCAAATCCTCGCGGTGGCGGACGAAGACAGCGTCAACCATCTGTCAGGTGATTCGCGTCGGTTGGCGTTTCCGTTGCTCTATCAGTCGCGTGCTGCCTTTGGCCGGTGCGGCGCGCCATATGGGCAAGTGCTGCTGGATGATGTGGCGTCCGGCCGCTTGAACGCGCCCTTGCAGTTTTTCCTGGCGGCGTGGTCGCTGACAGACGCGCAGCGCGAGGGGTTGCGGAAAAACCGCGTGCCGGGCACCACGCGTGTCTGGTGTCACGCGCCGGGATGCCTGCGTTCGACAGGCTTTTCGGCAGACGGCATCCGAGAGGTGTCCGGTTTCAGCGTCAAACCGGTTCAGTTGGACAAGGCGGCGGCTACGCCGACCGCCGACGGAAAGGCTTTGTTGGGACTCTTCAAGGCATGGGGAGTCACCACGAACATCTGTCCGCTCTTCAGCATCCTTCCTGCGCCAGGCGACCGGATTCTGGCGACTTTGCCCGACGGCAGCCCCGCGCTGGCGCTTCGCGAGACGCGCGAGGGGAAAGACGTGTTTCTGTCGGTTCCGGCGTTAACGCCTGAACTGATCCGCGGTTTGGCGAAAATCAGCGGCGTGCATCTCTACACGGAATCCGACGCCGCTGCCGTATGGGTCCATCAGGATCTGGCCAGCATCCATGTTCTGACAAACAGCAGCACATTGAAGGTGTCTTGGCCGCAGCCCGGAACCACGCATGATCTTTACAACGGCAAGCAGTACGGGCCCGGCCAGACGGTTGAACTGCCGGTCCGTCAAGGCGAGACGCTGCTGCTGCAACACCGGCCCTCTCAGGGTCCTTCCGCTCACTAACACTAAGTATGGGACACACGCATGAAACGTTCAATCTGGGTCGCCATCATGCTCGCGCTG
>JAGOBZ010000548.1 GCA_017999015.1 Kiritimatiellia bacterium | reverse complement strand
CGTGCCTCTTCGCACTTAAGCTCGGCCTGTTGGAAGACGCAAGGGCCGTCGCAGCAACCAAGGCGATTCTGCTGCAAAACATCAAGGAGCACGGGGACTGCCTGCAGACCGGCTTCCTGGGCACCTCGATCCTCATGAATACGCTCACCTACGAGGCGGGATCGCCGGAAGTCGCCTACACGCTCCTCCTGCAGCACAAAAACCCGAGCTGGCTCTACTCTGTCGATCAGGGCGCGACCACGATCTGGGAGCGCTGGAACAGCTACGTGAAGGAGACTGGCTTCGGCCCGGTGGGGATGAACAGCTTTAACCACTACGCCTACGGCGCGGTGCTCGCGTGGATGTATGGCACGATGGCGGGCATCCAGGAAGATCCGGCGGCGCCGGGCTTTAAGCACTTCATCCTCGCGCCGATTCCGGACAAGCGCGTCGGGCACGTCTCCGCGGAGTACGATTCTGCGTACGGCGTCATCCGGTCGTCATGGGCTTACGGCAAGGACGGCCGCTGGACGTGGACGTTCACGATCCCCGCGAACACCACAGCCTCAGTGACTGTCCCCGGCGGCGAAACGAAAACGTACGTGTCGGGCACCTACACGATCACCCGTTAACGCGCGTCTGCCGCGCGAGGAACGGCCGACACAAACGAAAAAGGCGTGCTGGAACTGCGACAGGATCGACTGGCCTCGACACGCCGATTGGCACCTAGCCTCGTTCCGGTTGCCCTGTCGATACCAGTCGAAGCCCGTCGAACTAGCCGTTAGCGGTACGCTCAGCGTCCCTGCACCAGTTCGACGGAGCCTTTGACGTGGACGTCTAGCCGCGTGATGCCATTTTGCCGCGTGACGCTCTTGACAGACGATGTGTTGAACGCGACCTGTTCCGCAAGACTGGCCGGCAGCACAATGGTACGCCGCTGCTCGCGCGAAGGATCGCCCGGCAGCAACGCCAGGCGCACGAGACGGCCCTCCTTGACTTCGGCCTCCACGGCCAGATCGCCGTGGCAGGCGAGCTTGAAGGCGTAATCCCGCCACGCCTCCGGCACGCCGCGCGCGAGCAGGATGCGTCCCTCGCGGTTTTGCACCAGCATCTGGTTGAGCGCGTAGACGACGTTGCCGGAGGCGGTGGAAAACCAGGGGCAACGGCGCACCTTCTCCTCGTTGATCTCGAACATCTCGCCGAAACAGCCTGCGCCGTCCGCCGCCTCCCGCAGCATGCGCGCCGGCTCGACCGTGTCGCCCAGATCCGCCAGCGCCGCCGCCATCCAGCCCAGATACCATGCGCAGACGGAGGTTCCCATCTGGTACATGTTGCCGAACGCCCGGCCGTTCTGTACGAAATGATAAGCAGCGGCGCGTTGGCGCGGCTCGGTCTCGTCGAACACCGGATACGGGAAGAGTCCCCCCAAGGTGGCGACACTTTCGTCCGGGCAACCCGCGTAGGGCACAAAGCGGCCGTTCTCCTCCGGCAGCGACTCACGCAGTTTCGCGGCCGTCCGCTTCCATGTGGCCGCCTCCGCTTCATCGTCCCCGAGCAACGCGGCCGCCTGCGCCGCCGCCTCCAGTGTGTAGATCGCGCCGCAGGAGGTCATGAAAGGATTGAGCTTCGCCGGGCCGAGCCGCTCCAAGTCCGTGCACTTGCCGATGACCGTGCGGCCGTCCGGCAGCTCGTAGACCATGTTGGCGAAAAAGAACCGTGCGCATTCTTTGATCACCGGGTAGCCGGTGTTTTCCAGATACGCCGGATCCTCCGTGTAGAGGTACTGGTACCATGCCGCCAACGCGATGTTGGACATGTGGAAGACGTGCTCCATCCAGAAGCCGGGAGGCGACGCCTCCGTCCCATCCTCCAACGTCTCCCACGGATAGCGCGCGCCGAACAGGCCCGACCTGCCGTAGTGCGCCGCGCGGTAGAGCGCGATCTTGAGCCCGGCGCAACGGAACTCGGGTCCGCGCCGCGCGATGTCACGGTGGTTGCTGCTGACCAGCGCCTGATAGCAGAACATCTCGTCCCAGCCGAAAAAGCGGCCCGCCCAGTGCGTGTTGAAAATGCCGACGGGGAACGACCACCGGGTGGCGTTGGCCCGCAGGTGGTATTGCGCGGTGTTGTACGCAGTCTCCAGCCGCGCATCGGGCAGACGCACGTAAGACTCGGCCCAGTACGCGCCCCAGGACTTGCGGTGCGCGGCGAAGAGACCGTCGAAACCCTCGCGCAGTACCCGCTCTTGAAGGTTTTGGATCCGCACCTCATAGTCCTGGCCGTCCAGCGAATCCGCGAACAACAGGCAGAAAGTCACTTCGGCGGGCTTGCCGTCCCCGAGCGCGAGATCGGCGCTCAGCGCGGCAGTCTGCCCGTTCACTGCCCCTGTCACTGGATGATCGGCGAAAACCGTGACTAGGCCTTCGCACGGGCGGTGCGCGTCCGCCTGGAATCGAAACTCCGAACGCTTTGAGACTTGGTTCCACGCGGAGTCGCAAGTCACGCGCCGCGGCGGCTTGTTC
>JAGOBZ010000069.1 GCA_017999015.1 Kiritimatiellia bacterium | reverse complement strand
GCACCCCCTTCGATCCAGTGCTTAACTACGAAAGAGTATGCAAAGAATAGACTCGTTTTTCAAGCTCTAATTCCACCACTTTCTCCACCACTAGGCCTGTTTTCGACCATTATTTACTTTAGTCACTATATTTTATGCGGTTTTTTGATCCTGTTCGGGACCAAAAGGTCGAGGGTTCAACTCCCTCCGCTCCGACCATCTTTTTAGAGCAAAAAACCTCGAAAACGCCAATGTTTTCGGGGTTTTTTGCTTTTATGGCCGGCGAGCCCCTTTTCCCCTGCGACAGTCTGGAACAGGTTGAAATCCGGGGGTCAAAAACCAAAACAAACGCCAAAACAAAGCGGCGCCAAAAACCGAACCAAAATCAATAATGTTCACGCCCGCTTGCATTTGTCACCATAGCTACGCCTCGTCTCCCTGGCCAGCGTAAACGTGTTTTGGTTCTGTTTTGGTTTTAGGCTGAACAGGCTAATTTTTGAGCGCAAGGTGCAAACCCAAACGCGAATCGTGCATGCCCGCTTGATTATTTCTGGATCATCACACCTACGGTTAGCCGCCTTCTGGAGCCTGTTTTGGCGTTTGTTTTGGCGCGTTTGTGTGATTACTTGTGTCTTTCGGGAAGGTCGGTCCACCCAAGCGGATTGACTTCTCCCCCATAAACGCCTATATTTGACTCCACTTATTAACAACTGGAGTCGAAATGAGACGATCCGTTCGAAACGGACTCACCGACGCGGGTCGTGACTACGGCACATTTACTCCCAGCGAGGCCCAGCGTCATGGCATTTCCACGCGTACGCTTTACCGAATGCTCCAGTCCGGCAAGGTCACGCGCCTGTCCCGCGGCGTATACCAGATGACCGATGCCCCCGATGCCGGCTCGACGGACTACGCGGTGATTGCAAAACGCGTTCCCAACGGTGTCGTCTGTCTGCTTTCCGCGCTTTACCACCATGACCTGACCACTGAGATCCCGCATACAATCTATCTGGCCGTGACACGTGACGCGCGGGTGCCACGGCTGGACTATCCCCGTGTTCGGGTTTTTCGCATGTCTTCAGCATCGTTTACCCCTGGCATCGAAAATAAAGTCATCGGCGGCATCGAGACGCGGATCTACTCGCAGGAGAAGACGATTGCGGATTGCTTCAAGTTCCGCAACAGCATCGGCCTTGATGTGGCGGTCGAGGCGCTGAAGAACTATATGGCCCGGCGCGGCCGGAACCCGGATCGGGTTCTGGAGATGGCCAAAGTCTGCCGGGTTGAGAAGGTTATGCGCCCCTATCTGGAGACCCTTGTATGACAGACGTTGCAGCTTCCAATCGCCAAAAGATCCTGAATCTCTCTCGCGAGACTGGCCAGAGTTTCCAGGAACTGGTCCAGTATTTCGCCATGTCGCGCTTCCTGTATCGCCTCGCCCAATCCGGAGCCTCTGACAGCTTCATTCTCAAGGGCGCGCTGCTGCTTCACGCACTAGAGATTGCGGACGCGCGGTCCACGCTGGACATCGACCTGCTGGTTAGAATCTCCAACGCACCCGAAGCGATTCGTTCCGTGATCGAGGCGGCCATCGAACACGAGGTCGAGCCTGACGGACTCGAGTTCCAGAAGGACTCCATCCAGATATCCGACATCACGGGAGAAGCCGACTATGCGGGCCGACGGGTCCGATTCGCCGGCACGCTCGGCGTCATCAGAATCCCCATGCAGATCGATATCGGGTTCGGCGACTCACTGGTTCCGCCGCCGACATGGATTGACACCCCGGCACTTCTCGGCTACAAACCGGTCCGGATGCTGGGCTACGCGCCAGAAACCTCCATTGCTGAGAAAGCACACGCCATCTTTCACCTCGGAATGCTCAACAGCAGGATGAAGGATTTCTACGACATCCGGCTCTTGGCGCATGCCGGCACCCTAAATGAAGAAGGTCTCGTGTCGGCGCTCGCGGCAACCTTCGCCAAGCGTGGGACACAAATCCCCGCAGATTCGGTCGTATTCACGGACGTTTTCTTTGAAGACGCCTCGAAACAAACACAGTGGGCTGCGTTCATAAACAAGCGGCAAATCCAAGACGTGCCGCAACGTTTCTCGGAAATCGCCCGCGAGGTGATCGATTTCCTGAAGCCCCTCCTTGCTCGAGCGGGAAAACGACCGATCTCGAGTGTGCAAACGTAGATGGGTAGTCTCTCATCGTAAAGGCATTCCCCGACCAAGCCCAACAGCCGCCGCCAGAAGTACCGCCTGGCGTCGAAGGGTTGCGGCTGACGCGCACCCGCCGGTCACTTGCTCTTCGAGTTGACGTAGAGTTTGATGTGCATCGTGATTAGCGCGATGTCCTCCTGCGCCAAGGGCGGGGTCCGGGCGTTCATGATGAACTTGGGCAGAGCCTTCTCGTTCAGGACCCAGATCGCAGGATTGCGACAGGACCGATCCACATACCAGCCGGGGTAAAGCACAACCGGCTGGACGAAGAACCGCCGCCCGGTCGATTTCTCGATGAGGTCGGACATCCATTTCGCCTCGGCCTTCGCCTGCGCTACCGGATCGCGGTCCGGCTTAAACCCATTTGCGACGATGGACTCGCCGTCGTACTGTATACGGCATTCACCCCGCTCCGGCTTACTGAGCGTCTTGGTCTCAATGCAAAACAGCCCCGTCGGACCCACAACGAAATGGTCGACGTTGAAGTCCTTATCCAGAATGTCATGGAACACTTGGCAGCCCACCGGCCGCAGCTTCTCCTCCAAAAACTGTCCCACCGCCAGCTCGCCCTCTGCGCCCAACCGCATCTGCCTGAACATCATCTTCGAGCGCTGCATCCTTCGTATCAAGACCAGCACGGCAAGGACGAAGAGCCCCGTCACCGGAATCGGCTGCGGAGGGTACTTGAACAGCGCTCTTGCCCATTCGAAAATCGCCATTACAAATGCCGCTGACGCAAGCACGAAATACGGCATGATTTCGTCATCGAAAAAGCGGTCCATCCGCTCGCGCGTCGACTGCCCCGGCTGCCTCATCGGCTGATCCGCAAGCGGAGCGGTTAACCCGAAGTCGCGTTCGATACGGTTGTGCGGTGTCTTTTCCCCTTCTTCGTCTTGTCTAAGACAATCAGGCCAACCATGCCCAAGGCTCCGAGTGTCCATCCTGCAAATGGGTGAGAGAATGGCAAGAGGAAGATGGGCGTCTGGAAGTTCTCGGTCGTTTCGGCACTCCGGCCCAGATCCGAGTAGGAATGCTGACCGTAGGTACTCTGGCTCACAAGGTCTCCGGCGAGGGTGAAGACGTAGTGTCGGTTGCCTCGTGCGGTAAAGACCTCGATTGAGTCGTCGTCGGTCACGCTCAGCTTGAATACTCCACCGCCCGCATCGACCGTCCATCCCAGCAAGAACCGTTTGTCACGGTCATATACCTGGACTCTCCCTGACGGGGGATGTGGAGCGATGTAGTCACCCACTGAATCCCGGACCACCCCGGAGACCGTGGCCAGAGGCCATTCGAACGAGGAGCGGAGGAAGGAAAGACCGCCGCTTGCGCAGAGAGCTTGTACAAAGAACGCAAGGGCTCCGTAAACCAGGAAGAAGACTGCTGCTATCCGAAGGATGCGCCGACACCGGCCTTCGCCGCGGCCAGATCGCAACGCGGAGACTCCAGCCACCACGAACCCGAGGATCATCAGGATTATTACTACGCTGAATAGATTCATCTCTGTCACCGAATCGAGTAGCCGGGGGAGGTTGCCCTCCCCCGGCTCTCACACCACCTGGACATGCGGATCCGCATCCGGCGGTTCCCAAGTTGATGTTGTTCACCAGATTACCCGCTTTCGCCCTGACTTGAAAGCCTGGGCTTTGCACATATTCTGGCGGGTCGGAGTGGCCTTCAATCCATGGACGGACCTCAGCACCCCCGGCGTACTCAGCCGGAGTCCGTACGGCCCCCTTCGCCAGGGTATCCCGCATAACGGGCTTTTCTGCTGTTCGGTCCGCACGCACAATCAAAGATTCCTTCCTCAACTTGAGTTCAGGCCTTCGGCGGCATCCTTGCGGCTTGGCCTATCCGTTTGCTCCGCCTTTCGGCTTTGGAGTGCCTCACTAGCCTCGCCTGATCTTCCGCTTACTATGCCCTCGGCTGACTTCTCATCGCCCGTCCCCTGCCCTCGCGGACCGGGTAGCCTTCCGGCAGGCCATGAGATCTCCCCGGGTAAGGCACACGACTTTCACGCTTCTACCCGCCGCATTTACACAAACGCTTTCCGTTCAGGGATTGGACTTTAGCGTGACGTGCCGCCTTATCCTGCGCCTGTGCCTCGTATGCGGTTTACGCGGTCGGATCCTCCTTAGAAGAAGGCCCAGCCTCGGTCGGCACCAAGAACCCGGTCAGATACCACCGCGACGGCCGCTCGGGCAGCAGTTCCGTTGCGAAGTCGTGACTGTTATCCGGCCCGACCAGATCCAGGCGCAGGGTATCGACAAGTTTCGTGCGAACGTCAAAGCTATTCATGGGGTTTTCCGATAGTGAGTTTCGAGTCCCTCGATCATTGATTGGATTAGGGCGCGCGCTGCATGGAACTTGCCTTGGCAGGACTTCTTCGCAAGCGTGCTGGCAAGAGGACAGTCGCTAGAACTTGTTGTCTCGTACCGCAGTCTCTCGACGAGATATCTGTGGGTGGCCTCGGACGCCATACTCCCAATGTCTTGACCGAGCAGATGCGCGGCGGCCACGTTCGGATCCCGAGCTGCGCGGGCCACCAGATCGGCCTGAGCCAAGAGCCGTTCACGGTTTCCGGCATCCAGATAATGGCTGATCACAAAGCCGATGTCTCTCACGTCCCGAACCCGCTCTTTGGGGCGGTCATAGAAGGATACGATTTTTAACATGACCAACGCGGCGATAGTCACCACGGGGATTGAAACGGATTCGCGGCCATCTGCCTGGACAGGGAGGAGTATCGCGTTCGCGAGTGCTTCCTCGAACCCCAGAACGTTCCATGTCGGTCCCTGATCCGGCCATTCCAGACGCGCGTCTGCGCCGGCAACAGGTCCGAAAGGAATCAGGTCCACCTCTTTCCCGCTGGCCGTGTCGCGGATCTTCTCTACCGGGTCATCCGCAATCTGGAAACCCGTGTGCTGCAGTGCCGACCGAAGGCGGTGGAAAGAGGCCCAGTCCGCCACGTGCACCGAGATGTCGGTGTCCATCGTGCTTATACCGGTCTCGATGCCGTGTATGTGATAAAAGAGCACTTCGCGGGCAAAGGCGCCCACGAGAAGCAGGTCTATCCCCTGTTCATTTGCCGTGGCGGTCAGCCGGTCCAGAAGGCTGGCGGTCGGAACGTCAATCGGGTGCCGTAAGTTTGCGCAGGAATTTGTCATAGAGCCTTTTCGCTGTCTCTGAACTGCGTTCTTCATCATTCGCCAGGAGGTCGGCATAAACAAGCAAGGGATGCACGCAATCCTTCGGAAGGTCATCCGAGTCGCGATGCCAGCGGGAGATCAGGCCATCCCCCCAAAACGGCGTGAGCACTTCGACATTCCCGTCCGGATCAGGTTGAAGGCCGGCGCGCACGACCCACTCATCGGGCAACGCGTTGGCATACACCGTCATTTTCGCGGGGCGCAGGTGGCGGGTCAGGCGGGCGCCGGCGACCTCCCCGCCCCACCAGGCGTTCTGCGGCAAACTGGGCATGCGCTCCCATTCGCGCACGCTGGCGACGCGATACCGATGGTGGATCAGCCGGTGGCGGAGGCGCGCCAAGTAGTCCGTGGCCCACAGCTCAATGAGGCGCTCGCGCTCCACAAGCCGCCGCGCGTCATCGTCATCGAGCAGGAAACCCATGGAGCGCAGATTGTCGAGCACGTTGCCGACAGACCCCATCGCGACGCCGGCCGCCTTTGCCAGAATGCGGACAGGGCTGTTGAGCAGCGCCGAATCGGGCTCTTTGTCCAGTCCTGGGTCGGTCAGCAGCGCGAAAATCACCTTCACGGCGCTCTGCCGGTGCAGGCCGGTGACCACCCGCTTGACGCCTGAGCGCTTGCCGGAGATCCAGACATGGAGGCCCGGTGCTGCGAGGAAAGCATTTCCGGCCGCATCCATGAAAGCGATGTTCCGCTCCTGCAGCAGCTTCGCCATGGAGGGGCCGATCTGGCTAGCCGCCACCAGCAGGGAACTGTCCGGCGCACAACGTTTGACAAGCGTTTCAAGCGCCGGCAAGGCTGCGGAGGTCAGTATGCCGCGTTTGACCTCGACCCGGAACGCGTGCTTGTGCTTCCCCGTATGCACGGTCAACTCGGCGTCGCCCAAGGTATTCGAACGAGCGCGGCGAATGGCGTCGAAGCGAAGGTCCGCCACTTCCCCCGTGACCGCCGCCACGGCCTGCTGCAGCACATCCATCTCCGTCTGTCCTGAGTTCATTTGTTCAGAATATTGCCATGTTCAGACGATTTGAACAAGCGTAATTATTGAACATCTAGACGCGCACCCGCCGGACGGGACGCGTTGCATAGAGACAACTTCCACTGGGCGAGGGGCACGTCATATGAGGCGACCTTGGCTTTATCGATAACGTCACTATACTCCTCTGGCCCTTTAATTACGCACAGTGGCCGAAATCAGTTTCATGTCCGAGCCTCCCGTGTGCATGCCGCATGGAGTTCCCGCAACGCGATCCGGGCGACCTGGGCCTCTTCGCTGTCTCCGGCCGCCCGCTCCACGAGCTTGCAGGCCACGCTTGCAATCAGGGGGTCGCCGCTCCGCGCGGTCAACGCCTGCAGCTCGGCGTCCGTCGGCGCGATCAGCGTCCCGTTCGCAAGCTTCATCCTCAGCAGGCGCGCACCCAGCGATTCCAAAAGCTCTTCCAGCCTGTTCGCCGCTTCGATGCCGAGCGACCCCGTAAGCGATAGGCGGAGCAGGTCTTCATTCGCCCGCGACTCCAGCAATGCGAACAGACGTTCCTGCAAGGTATTGAGCGATGCGTCACCCGCGAAATCGAAGGTCAATTCGCGCCATCTCAACCGGGATGTGGCGACCCGCGCCACCAACGGCGCTGCGCCCCGCCGCGCCTCGACAACCAGAACATTGCCGGGATCATGCTCACCGCCTTTCGGAAACCGGTCCAGTTCCGGCGTGCCGGCATACCACGCCTTGGCGTCGATCTGCTTGCTCCCATGCCAGTCGCCGAGCGCGATATAATCAATCTCTGTGGCGGGCAAACGCGACAGGTCCAATAGGTTGCTGGCAGACGCGCCCTCCTCGTCATCCGACCATTGACCTGAAAACGTCTGCGTGCTGCCGTGGGCCAGCACGATACGCGGCTTGTCTGGTGAAAGGCCTGCGAACGCCTCTGGCGTGCGCAGCCAATCCGTGGGGTCGGCCATCACCGCGCGGCGCAACAGCGGACAAGGCAGTATCAGCGCAGCGTCCAGTTCGACCGGGGCGGCCTCCAGCAGCACGCGCAGATTCGGGGCCAGGGCATCGAGTTCGCGCTGAAAGAACGCCTGCTCCCACACGCTCCCCGGACCGGCGTGGTCGTGGTTGCCGGGGATCGCAAGCACCGGCACGCCGATCTGCCCGATGGCGCTGCACGCCGCCGAGACAGTCGCCTTGTCCGCACTCGGTGAGTCAAAGAGATCGCCTGCGACCAGCACAAACGCCGCGTCGTGTTCCTGCGCGACGCCGCCGATGCGCTTGATCGCCTCGATCCGCTCCTGCTGCACCAGCGACCGCTTGTGCGCGTCTCCGATGCCCGCGAACGATTTCCCGATCTGCCAGTCTGCCGTGTGGATGAAGATCATGGTTTCCGACCCTCGATGCGTTTTACCTCGCGATCAAAGTCCGATATGTATTCCAAGTCCTGTCGCTTGCGGTAGATCTCGTATTCGCCTTCGGCTTTGAGCTTAGCCTCTAACGCACTGACCTTGCCCTTGTCCTGAAGGATCGGGTAGTTCGAAAGCTCCAGAAAGCCGTTCAGAAAACTGACCCAGTCCGCCATCCGCATCAGGATCCCCCGTTCCGCCCTGTTCTCCGCAAGGTCCAGATAGGCGGAAACAATGCGGTTCAACTCGGTCACATGGGCTTTGTTGAGGTAGTTCTTCGCCACCGTGACATCCGATTTCAGAATCTTTCCTTCCGGAGCATGCTTCCAAGTCGTAAGCCCCATATAGACCTTGGCCGCATCTGCTGAAGCATAGATCAGTTCAGCCGCCGTCTGCCCGGTAATCGCCCAATGCAACTTGTTCTGAACGGTGGCAAAGAACTCCTTCGTCAGCGGTGCGTCGGGACTGTAATCCGCTGAAAGGGCGTAAATATCCGTGATCTTCTGATAAAAGCGCCTCTCGCTGGCCCGAATCTCGCGGATGCGTTCCAGCAACTCGTCAAAATAGTCTTTGCCGAAAACCTGTTTGCCCTGCTTCAGCCGTTCGTCATCCAGCACGAACCCCTTGATGATGAACTCCCGCAGCGTGGCCGTGGCCCAGATTCTGAACTGCGTGGCCTGATAGCTGTTGACGCGGTACCCTACCGCGATGATGGCGTCGAGGTTGTAATAGCGCGTCTGGTAGCTCTTCCCGTCGGCGGCAGTTGTTTCCAAAATGGAAATAACTGAACTTTCCGTAAGCTCCCCCGACTCGAAAATGTTCTTCAGGTGCTTGTTGATCGCCGGCACCTTGACCCCGAACAACTCGGCCAAGGCCTTCTGCGTCAGCCAGACCGTCTCGTCCTTGAAGAAAACCTCCACCTTCACCGCCCCGTTCGGCGCGGTGTAGAGCAAAAACCGGTTCTGGTCATTCATCGCTTCGCCTCCTCGCAACCGATGCGCCTGATCGCCTCGCCCCGCTCCTGCTGCACCAGCGACCGCTTGTGCGCGTCCCCGATGCCCGCGAACGGTTTTCCGATCTGCCAGTCTGCTGTGTGGATGAATTTCACGATTGCACTCCCGCCTTTATAATGTGGCAACATTGCCAAACAACTTGATGAGGTCACGCGTTGGCATCACCGCCGCGTCAGCTCGTAAGCATAGTATTTAGCGTGATAGTCGGTCAGGTTCATGCGTGGTTTCAAACATAAAGATGCCGGCGATCACATCCCCGCGGTGATACACGGTCATCTTGGTCTCATACCTTACCACCGCAGGGGGGTGAATGCGAGAGTAAAAGGGCTAGAAAAGGTTGGTTTGGGAGGCTGTGCCCCCTATCAAACCGGAGCACGGCAGGGCAGGCTGACTCAAACGAAAAAGGGGGCGACAATCCGAGGTTACTTCAGCCGATTACAAATGAGGCATGCACAGGATTGCATGCAGGGGCAGGAAACGGTAGAGTTTCGTGTGTGTCACGAGTGCGGATGCGGGGCGCTGAAGTGAGCCCAAACCGCCGCGAGGATTGGAGGATAACATGCAACGCTATGCGGGGATCTGGATCATGGCTGCTGCGGCATCGGCCTGCGCTGCGGTGCCGGTGAATGTGGCGCTGAACAAGCCGTACACCCTGACGCCGGTCCCGCGCTACCGGTATTGCACGGATGCCGGAGACACGACGCAACTGACGGACGGCTCCTATGTGAAGGGCTACTTCTGGACACAGCCCGGCACGGTGGGGTGGAGTAGCGTCGCGCCGGTCTTCTGCACGATCGACCTGGGCCGCGTCGAGCCGATCTGCGGCGTGTCGTGGAGCACGGCGGCCGGCGCGGCAGGTGTGGCGTGGCCCGAATGCCTGTATGTGCTGGCGAGCGAAGACCGCAAGACTTGGACATATCTGGGCGACCTCTGCGAATGGGTGGATGATGCCCGGCGTCCGCAGCAGGGGGCGTATGCAACCTTCCGGTTCGCCTCGGACCGTTTGAAGGGGCGCGGTCGCTACGTGTGCGTGATCGCCGCGGCGCGTCCCTACTGCTTTGTGGATGAAATTGAAGTGTGGCGCGGGCCGGATGCCTGGCTGACCGGGCCGATGCCGGGCCGTCAGAGCGATGATCCCGGTCGGTTCTACAGCGAGACGTGTGCGCAGTCCGGCGTGTCGGCGCGGCTGCGCCAAGACCTGGCCGTGATCTTCAGCCAGGCGGCGTCCAACGGTTTGACCGCAGCGCTGGCGACGCACACAGGCGAGGCGGACCGACTGCGCGCGGCCATTGCCGGCACTGCGGCGGAGATGCCCGGTTCCCTGCAGACCGTGCTGCCATATGGCGGGACACACGAAAAGATTCTGGCGCTTAACGCGCCGGTCCTGCGGGCGGCCGGCGTGACGCAACCTCGCCTGTGGCAGGGCAACCGCTGGGATCCGCTCGCGCTGACCGTCCTGCCGCCGCCGGGTGCGGAGGTGTCGATGCTGTCGCTCGACCTCATGCGCGGCGAGGTGCGCGGCGAGGCGCTGAACCTTACGAATCCGCACGACCGTGCGCTGCCGTTCACGTTGCGGCTGGACGGTTTGCCGGTCGCGCTGAACCTGGAATTGCGCGAGGTGGTGCCGACCGACACGCAGAGCCGCACACCGGTAATGGCTGCGCTGCGGCCGCTTGTTCCCGACGCTGACGGCCGCTGTACGCTCAACGTGCCGGCGGGCTGTACGCGGCAGGTGTGGCTCTCCTGCCGCCGTCCCGCCGCGCGGCCCGGCATTCACGAAGGACGCCTGCTGATCGAGGCGCCGTCGATGGCTTTTCGACGCGACGTGTCCGTGCGCGTGCGGCTTCGCAATCTCGAGTTCCCGCGCCAGCCGCGGCTGCATGTGGGCGGCTGGGATTATGTGCAGGGGGACGCTGACTACTACCGCGCGCCCGGCAATCTCGCGCCCAATCTGGCGTTGATGCGCGATCTGTATGTCGACAGCCCCTGGGCGACGCCCGCCGTCTTTCCCAAGGGTGCGCGTTTCGACGAGGCCGGCCGCCTGCTCAATGCCGACGCGCTCGACTATACGCTCTGGGACGCGTGGACGGCGCGTTGGCAAGGGGCTCGCAACTACTGCGTATTCTTTGCGGTCGGCGCTGCGTTTCACGGCGAAAAGATGGGCACGCCGCGCTTCACGGCCATGGTCGGATCTTGGCTCGCCGCTTGGGTCCGGCACATGGAGGGCCAGGGCTCGAAGGCGAGTCAGATGGTCATCCTGCTGGTGGATGAACCGCACGAGCGCAGTCAGGACGAAGTCTTGATCGCATGGGCGCGGGCCGTGCGCGCCGCCCGTCTCGGCGTAACGC
>JAGOBZ010000547.1 GCA_017999015.1 Kiritimatiellia bacterium | reverse complement strand
GATCGGCCAGCGGATTGCCGAAGAGATCAGTCCAGCGGATGGCGGGGTCCTGGATGAACGGCAACTTGGCCTCGCGTCCGCCGCACAGCACCGCGCAGCTTCCGCCGCGCCCTGCGAAGAGATAGGCGAAACGGTTCTCGCCCAGCGCGACTTTGCGCACGAACGGCTTGCCTTCCAGCGAGCGCGTGAGGTGGGCGTAGGCGGCCAGGCCCGGATGCGGATAGCCGTCCGCGCCCAGCAGTACCATGAAGCTCGGCGCGCGGGCGAGGGAGGAGTAGCCATGCGCCGTGTAGAGAAAGACCTTGGCCACCTTCTGCGCCAGGAGGCTGACCGTGTAGCGGCAGTTCTTCTCCGCCAAACCGACCGTATCCTCTTCCTGTTGCCAGGTGATGGCGTGTTTATACAGGCCGGTCATACGCTGCCCGCCTCCGGCGGAGCCTGTGCTGCCGCCCTGCCCCTCGCTCATGTAGATCGGCTTGCCGCCCGCGTTCGGGACCTTGTCGAAGATTTCGCCGACCGCATCCCGATAGGCCTGCGCCACGCTATCGTCCGCGAGGCACGTCGCGTTCTTGGTATAGAGGTGGAAGTCGATGATGTCGCACGCCTCCATGCCCCCGGCGGCCAGCACGCCCGCCGTCCACAGCCGACCGCCCCCACCTCCATAGGTATTGAACCCCGCGACCTTGATGGAAGGGTCCACCGCCTTCACGGCCCGGTAGGCACCGCGGCAAAGCTCAGCGAAATCGCGCTTCGCGTTATCCTTGCCGAAGAACTTTGCGTCCTGCCCTGATTCCCACCACCTGCCCCAGGGCTCGTTCCAGACGAAATATTCGTCGATCACCCCTTTGTAGCGCGTGACGAACGTTTTCACATAGGCGTTGAAGTCTTCGTTATTCTTCGGGCGCAGGAATTTCTCGAAATACCCCATGTACGTGCAGCCCAAGTCGCCGTAGTGCGAGGCCCACGCCGGCGTGGTTCCCAACTGCGCGAAAATCTTGATCCGGTTTTTGCGGTAACGCTGAATATCCTCGTCCATGAATGTCCACTGTCCCTTTTCCCGCTCAAGATTCCACCAGCCGCAGTACTCGGTGCCAGCGTCGTGCAGGCGAGCCCAGTTGATGCCGCAGGCCTTCATCATGCGGAGGGTCGGCTCAGAGGCGAGGAAGTGGCAGCCGAAGGGGGAGTCCGGCGCGTCCTGATCCCAGAAAACAGGACGCTCCAGCCGCGTCATCACGATCTCGTTATAGGGCGAGATGCGCCTGCCGTCGCGTTCCACCCACGCCTCGATCCGGAACTGGCCGAGCGGCCTGGCGGGAACGACGTCGAACCGCAGCGCGCCGTCAAAACGCTTCGCCCCGTCCGGTACGCGGAGATCCGCCAGCGGCACGCTCGTTCCGTAAAGATCCGCCACGCGGCTTTTCAGCACCGCACCGCCTGCCTCGCCCGTCACGCAGAAGCGCACCTCGGCGCATTCGTCCGCGAACTGGATGCGCGTCTCAGCGATCTCGGAGCGGCCCGGCGCGAGCGCGACCTCGCACGCGCGGTCCGCCAAGTCGGCGGCCGTCGAATCGGCGAACGCGCGCAAGGCATCCAGCCGGAAGGTTCCGCTGCCCGTGAAGCGCAGGCAGAAACAGAGCGCCTCGCCGGGCGGCACAAAGTTGAGCGTGGCCGTCTGCCAGCCGTT
The DNA here is from genome assembly GCA_017999015.1 of Kiritimatiellia bacterium. GTDB lineage: Bacteria > Verrucomicrobiota > Kiritimatiellia > RFP12 > UBA1067 > DUPH01. The sequence continues at coordinate 823 of JAGOBZ010000547.1, read as the reverse complement.
CGAAGGCACCAGCGCCTTGCCGGCCAGAGAACGACCTTCGTCCATCACTTCCACGCGGCACGCTCCGTCGCTCTGATACATGAACGTGATCGTATGGGGCTTGTCCGGCTGATTGGTTTGGAAGGGCTCGGAATACAGCGCGAACCCCTCGCCGGACGTGATTGCGAGCGAGGGAACGCCCCCTTCACCGGAATGCGTGGCGTCGACTCCGCAGGTGGCGGTGCGGCTGTCACGGTCGATGTTCCAGCCGCACGGCAGCCCCAGCGGGAAGCGGCTGTTGCGAAAGAAGTTCTTCACCGAGGTGTCCGGCCGCGGCACCGTGGCCGCGATTTCCTCGTTGCCGAGGCGCGCCAGTTCTACAGAGGCGATATCCGTGACGCCGCCACCCGTGCAGAAAAAAATCGCCACTTTCGAGGCGCAGTGCTCCCGCGTCTGAAGGATGAAGCGCCGTTCCTTCCATGCGTCGGCGACCGGGAACTCGGCTTCGCCAAAACCGTGATACGGCGCACCCACCTGCCGCAGGTTGAACTGGAGGGGAGCGGAATGCGGCCGGGCTGTCACAACCAGCTCGAACACGCCCGGCAGCGCGATCTCGCCGCCGTCGATCAAGAACTGCACGGCCGAATCGACTTTTTCCGCATGGACCCGCAGAAACGCGCGTCCGTCCTCAGTGAGCCGCTCCGCGCGCGCCACAGAGGCGTTCCACGCGGCGAAGTTCTCATACACCTTCGGCGGCAGCGTGCCTTGGAAACGCCCGACCTTCTCATACGGGCAGGGCTTCCCCGCCTGGCCGAAATCCACGCGAAACACCGTCTCCCTGGCC
>JAGOBZ010000546.1 GCA_017999015.1 Kiritimatiellia bacterium | reverse complement strand
ATCGGAGGCACGGTTCTGATGCTGCGCTGACCGTCTGCTCGAGCCAGCCGGCCAACGTCTGCGCGGCGTCGGCCGGCAGGCTCTGCACCGCGCTCAGGTAGTCGGCGGACATCCATTCCGCAATGGCGGCCTGGACCGCCTCAGGCACGGCGGCGCGCTCGCGCGCGGCCAGCCAGGCGGCAAGGGCGGCTTTCAGCGCGGGCCAGCCCTCGACGAACGCGCGATGCTCGCCGGCCGCCGCCGCATCCGGCGCGCACGCGAGCGAACGCTCGACCTTGCGCGCGAGCTCGTCTAGACGCGCCATGCGTTCGTCAAGAATCTCGGCCAGACGTTGACGCGCGCCGGCAAGGCAAGCCGCGGTGTATGGATCATCCGTCGGCATGAACCGCGCGCGCACCACGCGATACCACATGTCCAGCGCGGCGACGTTGCCGATGTAGCGCAGGTTGTTGCGCAGCACGCGCTTGACCGAAGGATAGAGGCGCGCGTCATACGGCATATCGATCGGCGCACGGAAAGCCGGCTTGGCGACCAGATGACCCGGCACCGTGATGTCGCCGCGCCAGATCTGACCGGCCGGGATCACCGTGCCGTAGGCGATCACGCACGGCCCGACCAGTCCGCCCTGTCCGCCAAGAAAGATCGCCGGCTGATTGAGCAGAACGCCGTGCGGCACGTCGCCGACCAGCGAGGCCGTGGCTTTGTCCTGATGCGGCGTGAAGTTGAAATGGATGTAGGAAGAGCCGATTTCGGAATGATCCTTGCGGCTCGTGCCGCCAGCCATCAGCACATCGCAGAAGTTGATCAGGCTGCCGGCGGTGACCCAAGGCAGAAAGACCGTCTGCTTGACGCCCACGCTGTGCGCGATCGATGAGCCTTCCTCGAACAGGCATCCGGGACGCACGTGCGCGCCGCTGCCGGCCTTGAAGCCGTCCAGAAAGGTCGAGCGCTCAAAAAAGCCGCCAGCCAGCTCGACGCCGGCGCCGAGCTGGCAGTCGCACACCGTGGCGGGGGCCTCCGCGCCGATGACGCAGCCAGGGCCCATGGAAAGTTCCGCGCCGCTCAGGCGGCAGCCGGGATGGATGACCGTGCCCGGCGCGATGCGGTCGGGATTGACGTCGGACGCGACGTAGACGGTTTCGGGGGCCACGAACGTGACGCCGCGGGACTGAAGCTGGTGAAGGGTAGATGTCTTCATCTTTTAACTTTCAACGCTCAACTCTCAACGTTCAACTCTCAAGTAAAGATCCGTGGGATGAGTCAGTCATTCGCAGTTCTCCCCGCTTTCCTCTTTTTCGACGGGCAAGCGTTGTCAGCGGTACACCTCCCGGCGGTGGCCGATACGGATGACGACCACAACAAGCTCTCGATCGCGAACCGCATAAACGATACGCCAGTCACCCGCGCGAACGCGGTAAAGGTCTTCCGCTCCGGACAATTTCGCTACGCCGGGCGGTCGCGGATCCTCTTCAAGCGACTTCAGCCTGCGCACAATCCGCCCCCGAATGTCATCCGGTAACCGCTCTATCCCTTTCCATGTGCGCGGGTCAAGGCGGACGGCGTACTTCATGCCTTTGCCTTTCGTTCGCCCAGATACTCGTCAAGAGTCTTGAACGCGGCGGGGTTGCGGTCGTATTCCCGCAGCGTCTTCCTGGCGGCGCGTATGTCTTCGGCGTCCTCCATCCTTTGCAGCAGGGCCAGGTCATCGGCGGACACCAGCGCTGCAACGGGCTTTCCCCTGCGGGCAAAGACCACACGCTCCCCCCCGTAGGAAACGCGGTTGATCGTCTCCGCGAGATTGTTGCGTGCCTCGGCAATACTTAACGTGGTCATGGCGGCTGTTTCTCCTTTCATGTCCATAATGTACAAAACCGCGCGTTTCCCGTCAAGTGCCCGTTTCCCCCCATTCCCCGCTTGAACGTTGAGCGTTCATTCCCCGCCCTCATCACACACGCCCTGCCCTTCGGCCACGGCCTGCGTGAGGCGCTCGATCCAACGTTCGACCAGCGCCGACTCGCTGGCCTCGACCAGCAGGCGGATTTTGGGCTCGGTGCCGGAGTAACGCACGATCACGCGGCCGGCCTCTTTCAGCTCGGCCTCGCAGGCCTGGATGGCCGCCGCCAGCACCGGCACCTCATGAACCGGGCGTTTTTCTTTGACCTTGAGACTGACGAGCTTCTGCGGGTACTCGGTCATGCAGTCGGCCAGTTCGGCCAGGGTTTTGCCTTCCTGTTTCATCACGCGCATGACCTGCAGCGCGCTGATGATGCCGTCGCCGGTCGTGGCGTGGTTGTGGAAGATCAGGTGGCCGGATTTCTCGCCGCCCAGCGAGTAGCCGCCCTTGCGCATGGCGTCGATCACATAGCGGTCGCCGACATCGGTGGTGACCTCCACCGTGATGCCGTGGCGGCGCATGGCGTCGTGCAGGCCGAGGTTGCTCATGCTGGTGACGACCAGGGTGTCGCGGGCGAGCAAACCGCGCTTCTTGAAGGCGATGGCGCAGGCCGC
>JAGOBZ010000068.1 GCA_017999015.1 Kiritimatiellia bacterium | reverse complement strand
CGCGGAAACATCCGGCGGCGGCTGCCACAGAAACTCGCCGGTCCGTGGCAGCGCTGCCGCATCAGGAACCGGCGTCCACGCCGTGACGCCGCCTTCTCCGGGCAAGGCCCACTCGACGCGCACCGTATCCGCCGCGGCCCAGGCGTCGCCGGTCGCGCTCCACGCCACGCGCACCCCGCCCGCACTGCTTTCCCCGGGCAACGGCGCCACCAGCGCGAGGATGCGTCCGGCTTCACTGCGCGAAGCCGCAGCCGTGCCGCCGTAGGCACCGAGATTGAGTCGGTTGCCGTTGGGTTCGCTCTCGTCGCCCGGCGGCGCAGCAGGATCGCCGGCGTCCACACACGGGCTTGTCGCCCAATCCGCGACCCACTCGCCATCGTGCAACGAGCCGCCCCGGCTGCGCAGGTGAAAATCACCCGCATCGGGATGGACGAACAAAGGATCGCGGCTCAAACTGAACCGGTCAAAACCGGTTTCGCTGCGCCATGCCGCCAGCGTGTCGATCAGCCGGGTGGCGTCCTCTGCCGCAAAGACAGCCAGACGGGCCCCGCCATAGGGATAAAGGTTGTTGAACTCCGAGTGCGCCAGGGCACCTTCGCGCGCAACGGACAGACAGGCCCCCGCCCCTTTGACCGCGAGGATCGAATGGCGCAGCACGGTTCCTCCCGCCGCGCCGCCGCACGCCACGCCTACGCCGTTAAAGGCTGAAACGGTGGTGTTTTCCACCGTTACATTCGCCCGGTGAAAACCTTCGCCGCTCTGAATCAGAATACCGTTGCGGGTGTTGTAAATCAGCGTGTTGCGGATCGCGTAGGTGTCGACCCCGCCATCTGCGGGATCAGGCTGAATGACAATGCCCGCATCGGACAGGTCTGAAACCGTCACGCCTTCCAGGCGGGCATTGCGGCAGGTTTCTGCGACGATCTCGATCCCGACGCCGGCCTGGCGGAACGACAGACCTTCGACGCGCGTGCAGTCTTGGCGGATGCGCAGGCAGCACGCGGAGCCGCCCGCCGCCTGCCGGTCCAGAACGCTGCGTCCGGTTCCGACCAGCCGCAGCCAACTCCCAGATGCCGGGTTGCCAGGCCCCGTGTCCGGCACCTCCAAATCATCCTGTAACGGATAAAATCCGCTGTCAACAAACACGGTGTCGCCGGTGCTGACGGTGTAACGCGTGAACACCGCATGCGGAGAGGCCAGCGGCGTCAAGGGGCTCAATCCGTCATTCGCGCCGTTGCCCGGCGCCGTGCAGAACAAATCACCCGCAGGATCGGCATCGTTAACGAAATAGTCGACCGCGACGGCGGAATAGCTCCCCGAGACACCGAGCGACAAGCTCAGCATGATCCGTCTGCACCCTGCTGTGCACCGAATCTTCATGGGGCCACCTCCGCTTGAACCGGTTGCCGGGCAGCCGCACGGCCACGCACCGCTGCCAGTCGGCGCTCGCATTGAGCCTTCGTCGCGTCGTCCGGAGCCGACGCCCGCGCCGAGACAAGTGTCGCCGCACCGGCTTGCAGTTCGCCACGCCGCACCTGAAGCTCCGCCAACTGCCACAGCAGCGGCACGCGGCGGCGCGGGTCACTTTCCGCGCGCAACGTCTCTCGCACGAGCAGCTCGGCTTCTTTCAACTGTCCGAGCCGCGCGTACACCTCCGCGAGATACGCATGAGGAACAGGCTGGCGCACAGCGGCGCGCGCGGCCCAGGCGAGTGCCGGACCGGCTTCCCGGTTCGCGACATAGAGATCCACCATCCTCAGCATCACCGGCTGCGCGCAGGCGGGCTCCCGTTCGGCCATCACCGCATACACTCGGAGCGCGTCGTTCGTCCGCCCGTCACGCTCCGCCAATTCCGCACGCTGCCTAAGCACATTGATGGCTTCGACATCGTCCGACCGCACCGAACCGGCCGCCGCCGACAGCGTGACGGCAGCGGCCAACAGCACCGCGTTCAGCACCGGTCGCGTCTGAAGCCCATGTATCATGGTTAAACCCTCGTTGCGGGTTGAAGTTTACCGCGCAATACCCTTGGCGGGCAAGCGCTTTAAAAGTGGTAGATGCACGAGACATAAAGATCATGCCGGCGCACATCCGTACCGAGACTCTCCTGCTGGCCCGGCACCAGCGTGCCCATCACATCGTTGCCCCACGAGAAGATGTAGGCGGCATCGATGATCAGTTTGTTCTCGCCCCGTCCGATCGAAAACCCGGATCCGAGGCTGAACCCCCAGTAGTCATCGGGTTGGCCAACCGCAGGACGCTGCTCCCAGAAGAGTCCCGCCCGGAACGGAATCTCCGTCCGCGCAAGCACCCACAGATATTCCGTCCCGGTGTGCACCGCCCAACAGTCGTCGATCGGATGGCGTCCGTGCGGCGTGCCGTCGAGCGGATTGATGCGCGGCTCGCCTTCCGCCTTGAACGCATAGCGCGACCATTGGGTCTGGCTGATGTCGAGGGATGTCGTGAGCCGGTTGTTCCAATGCCAGGCGGCGCCAGCCGCCCAGTACAGGGGAAAATCGAATTCGATATCCTTGGCGACGCGGGAGCGCATTGCGGTGTCAGCCGCAGGGTAATCGGGCACCGTCACCCCCGCACGGACAGTTCTGTGCTGGCGCGCGCGCGCCGTCCACGGAAGATCCAGGCAAAACCCCAGTGTGAGTTTTTCGCTGGCATTCCACAGTGCGCCCAGCGTTGCGTTGATCCCGCGGAAATCATCGATGCGGTCGTAGACATCGTAATACCCCTCGTACTGCAGGCGCGTCAGATCGTCCAAGCTCTCGGTCGTCGAGTATTCAGGCACCTTGCCGTGGTCGGGATCAAGGGGGAAAGAGACGGTCGGGCTCACATACTCGCCCGAGTAGGACCAGTCACCCGATGTCATGTGGGTGTCGGTCACCCGCGACTGGCTATCAAGCGTGCCGCTATAACGCGCGCGGGTCTGCGAGCGGATGGCGTCGGCCCCCAGCAGCGCGTCCTGATAGATGTTCACGGCGATCCCCAGCGAGAACCGGGGCGTGACCTCGACCGCAAAGGCCGGCGTCACCGCCTGCACGCTGCCTTCCTGCTCGAAACGCAGCCGTCCCAACGTGCTGGAGGAGAGCTGCTGAAAAAGCGAAGTCGTCCGGTGTGTGGTCAAATATTCCGTCAGATCGATGTAGCCGTTAGCCAAATCGTAATGCCGCGTGATCGTCTCATGGCTGGTGTCGCTGCGTGACTGATGTTCGCTACGCGAAGTCCGACTTGAAAAATCCGCATGAAAACGCTGCGTGAAATCAAAGACCTCCTGAAAATTGAGCGAAAAAACGGCATTCCGCTCCCATATCCGGAAAGGCATAACGGCGCTCAGGTAATTCAAGGCGTTGCCGTAAAAATCATCGTCCCCCACGCGGTAATCCTCGTTCCCGGACCAATGGCGGTTCTGCTCGCGCTTCAACCGGTAGACGAACGAGAACTCGGGCCGCTCCAATTGGGTGAGGCCCGCCGGATTCCACGAGGCGGCCGTCGCGTCGTCGGCGATCGCCGTAAAAGCGCCGGACAGGCCCAGCGCACGCGCACCGGATCCGCTGGGCAGCGGTGCCGAATAGATCGTCGGCGCCGAGAAGGCCGGCGCGGCGGGGTCGGAGGGCCGCAGCACCGTTCCGCCCCGATCGACATGCACCAGCGGAACGTTCACATCCCCGGCCAGCGTGGGGATAGTGAAGCTCTCGGCCCGGACCGTCTGCGCGGCGTTCCAGAACGCCGCCAGGGCGAGCGCGACGCGCCGTACAGCCGGACCGCCCGCGCGGCCCGTTCCCCGTTCCGTCGCCACTCCTGACTGCTGGCTGTGCCGCATCGCCCGATCCTTTCCTTGCCGACCCCCGCCCGCTTCTGCGCGGGCCGTGACCGCACCGGCCAGCCAGAGGAACCTGCCTCCGGCCCATGCATAATGTCGTTGAAAGGGACTTCCTTATTCCCGCAAAAATGAGTATGCTGTCTGCGTTGGTAAATGCCGCCGTACACATCGCATGTGCGCGGGGCCGGCGTCCCCCACTCATGAAAACGCCCCTGGCCATGGACACGCCGATGATCGAGCCCTTGCTGCAAGGCAAGCAGGAGGCTTGGGATCGTTTTTTAAAAGCGTACGGCCCGCTGATCGCCGACATTGTCGCCTGGCCCAAATGGCATTTCGATTTCCACACGCGCGAGGATGTCGCCCAAACCATCCGGCTCGCCATCACGCAATCGATCAGCCGCCTTAAATCCGAACAGGCCCTCTCCGCTTTTGTGCGCCGGATCTGCTTCAACCAGTGCATCGACCGCCTGCGCAAGCAGCTCCGCGAACAGGGACGGCTGTGCCCGCTGGGACACATCGATGAAGAGGGCGAATGGGAGGAAACGGACGTCGCCGACGACCGCTTCGACCCCGTCAAGGAACTGGTGGTTGCGGAACGCGCAGAAGCGCTCCGCGCCGCGCTGGCGAGTCTGGACACGGACAGCCGGCGCTTGATCCGTGACTTTTACGAGCGGGGGCTCTCCTACCGTGAAATCGCCGACGTCTGGCAGCTTCCGGTCAACACCGTCGGCAGCCGGCTCTCGCGCACGCTCGACCGCCTGCGCGACCGGCTCGAGCGTCTGCCCGATCCGCCACAACCCTGACGCAGGGGCCCGCGCACTTTTTCGGGAAGATTCCGCCGGATCATGCGACTACACGCATAGAGGCCGGTCCATTCCGGCACCGCCTCTGGAAAGGCGATCCGGTGAACACGAACCCTGACATGACGCGGGAGGCTTCGCTTTGGCCGTTCCTGCACGGCGAACTCGATACCGCCGCCAAAAGCGAACTGCGGCAGGCGCTTGACGCCCAACCCGAGTTGCAACAACGTCTTGAAGCCTGTCGCCGCGCAGATCGTCTGTTAAACGCATACTTCCTTTCGGACGCAGCGTCATCCGCTTCCTCTGAGGACACCCTCGTCGAACGCGCCATGCAGGCTTGGGACAGCGAGCGTCGCCGCCGCGCACGGCCGCACGGCTGGCCCGGCTGGGGCGGCGTGCTGCTCAAAAGCGCAGTCGCACTCGGCGCCGCAGCCGCAGCCCTCATGCTCTGGCTGTCGCCCGACACACCGACTGAGGGACACACCGGATGGGCGCCACCGGCCTTCATTCCTCTGGCCCTGCGGGGTGCCGACACGTCGGGACACACGCCGCCCCTCACACGCCAAGACGCCGTCCGCTGCCAAGACGCGCTCGCTCAGGCGCTGGCACGTGCGCTCGACGCGCGCGCAGCCGCTCTGCCGCGCGGATGGACGGCGGCGCTGCGCTTGCATGAATTGCCCCGCGGCGCCCTTTCCATCACCGTACTGGCCCGGGACAGCGACGCGCGCACTGTCGCAGAGTGGTCAGGCGCCTACTCGAACATCGACGCCTTTTTGCAGCAGGCTGACGCCTCCGCCGACCGCCTGGCCGAAGATCTCGCAGCGCATGCCGCCACGCGCCAGCGCCGACAAGGAGCGCCATGAACCGACACCCGCCATCCTCTGCTGAAAGCCGCCGTAAACGGCTTCGCCGCACGCCGGCCATGACCGGCCTGGCGGCATCCGCCCTGCTGCTGTTGCTCCATGGCGCCTGCGTCGCGCCGACCCCGCCCGATGACGGCGAGACGCTGTACCGCCATAACTGGTGGAACTACTACACGCGCGCCGCCACACGCCTGCGCCAAGGTCGAACGGCAGACGCCGAAGACGATTTCGCGCGCTGTTTGGGCCTGCTTGACGGCGTGAAATTCCCTAATGCCAGTGACATGTGGCGCGCGCGCACCTACGGCCTCCACTTCGTCGAAGGCTATTTCCCGAACCGCGAGTACGGCATCTGCCTCTACGAGCGGCAAGCCTATACGCAGGCCGTCGTCTATCTCGAACGGTCCCTGGAACAGGAACCCTCCGGACGCGCCAAACACTATCTGAACCAGGCCAGACGCCAGCAGTTGACCGGACAGCGCGTCCCGCCGCCGCAGCTCCGCCTCGCCGCTGAATCGGCCGCGCCCCTGTACACGCGCGCCCTCACCGCCCGGATCGCGGGCACCGCATCGGGCGCGGCGCGCATCCGCGAACTCGTGGTCGGAGGCCGCGCCGATTTCATCGAACTTGCGGAACCGGAAGTCGACTTCTCGCGCGACCTGCCGCTGCGTGCCGGAACCAACGTGATCACGGTCGAGGCGTCGGATCTGCTCGGCCGGCGCGCGACCCTCCGCACAGTGCGGATCGCCGATTGGCAGCCGCCCCGCCTGTTGATCCGAAGTGTCACCGCACACGCCGGTGGCTGGCGGGTTGAAGGGCTCTGCCGCGACGAGTACGGCGTGGCCAAACTTTCGTTCAACGGGCACCCCCTCCTGCCGCCCGCGCCCGATCCCGTGCCGCCTTCCGAGACGCCGTTCACGCTGGATGCGCCGGCCGGCGGAGGCACCTTGCGCGTGTCGGATCTCGCCGGCAACGTCCTGACCGTCGCAGTGACCGCCCCTCTGCTGCACGAGACTGCCGGAATGGACGCGCCTGAGCGCCTCACCCCCACTGCCCCGCACGCCGCCTTTTGCCTGGCCGCTCTGCAGGAACGCGCGTCCCTGTTCGGCGAACCGACGTTTCTCACGCGAGCAGAGCATGCGCTGCGCGCGTCCTCATGCCGCGCCGTATCCGAACGTCAAGAAGCGTCCTTCGTGCTGGCCGCCGCGCCCGCCGACCGCCTGCGTCCGTCCCTCACACTCTCGGGCCTGCAAACCGTGACGCGCGTTTTCACAGAGGACGCCTATCTGGACGGCACCGCCGCCGACGGCGGCGGACTGGCGGCGGTCTCGGTCAACGGTGAAAATCTGCTGGCTGCCGTCGACCTCGGCACCGTGCGGACGTACTTCGCGCGCCGCCTGACGCTCGATCTCGGCACCAACCTCATCGAGGTCGCAGCCGCCGATCGCGCGGGTAATCAGACCATCCGCACATTCACGGTCATCCGCGACGAACCCGAACACCTCGATCCAAAACACCGCCTGAGTGTCGGCGTTCCGCCTCTGACGCCGCCTGAATGCGGTCTCAACGGCGTGCGCGCCAAACGCGCGATGGAAGCTGAACTCACGCGCTCGCCCGCGCGATTCCGCCTGCTCGAACGTGATGAGGGCTGGGAGTACGTGCTGCGCGAGCAAAATTTGAGCCTCTCGGACTTGGCCGATCCCTCGGCCGCGCTGCGCCTCGGGAAAATGGTGCCCGCCGAGATGCTTTTCATGGCCCGCATCTTTCAGGAGGCCAAAGGGCTGACCGTGCATCTCAAAGCGGTGGCGACCGAAAACGGCGAAATCCTTTTCGCAAGCGATGTCTACAGTCCGGACTCGGACCGCGCGCTGGACGATGCGGTGGCCGGCCTCATACTCAAAGTTCAGCAAGGGTTCCCGTTGGTCTCCGGCGAGGTCCTGCGCAGTCAAGGCGCGCGCGTCACGCTGAACATCGGACGCGCGGACGGCGTGACTGAACACAGCCGATTCCTCGTGATCCGCGCCCCGTCCGCCGCGCGGCTCGCGGAGGGCCGGCTTGCGTTGATCGGCGAACGGCCGGTTCAAGCCGAAATCGAACGTCTACAGTCGAACAGCAGTCTCGCGCGCATCGTGCCGCCTGACGCCGATGCCCTCGTGAAAGAAGGTGACTATGTCTACGCCCGATAATGACCGCACCCCATCCCCTGCGACACCCCCGTCCGCCGGCGGCAATGTCTGGAAAGCAAACTCCTTGTCGCTGACGCTCTCGATGCCTGCAGCGAAGCCCCCTTCCCCTGGCCCCGAGATTCCGCTGCCCCCCCCCGCCGCTGTTCAGCCGGAACCCGGCGGGACGCATCCACCGCTTCGTGCCGGTAGACGTGCGGCCGTAGTAGTGATCGGTGCCGCGCTGCTCCTTTTAGCGGCAGCCGTTGTTGTCTACCGGCAACGACAGGTATCGCGGACGGCCGCACTCCCGCGCGCGGCTGATGCCAGCCCCGTCACGTTCCCGCTCTCCACCGCCGATGCCGCAGTCAAAGTGCCGGCCTTCCGCGCGCTGGTGATCGGCATCAACCGGTACGCACCCGCCGGCGCAGACGGCTGGCAGCCTCTTCAGTCAGCGCGCGCGGACGCCGAGGCGGTTGCCGGCGTCCTCGCGTCTGATTACGGCTTTTCAGTACAGACACTGCTGGACGGCGACGCCACACGCGCCGCGCTGCTCAATGCATTGGATGAACTGGCCACCAGCGGGCCGGACGGGGCCGACCTCATTTACTTTGCAGGCCACGGTTTTTATGACGAAACGCTGCAAGAAGGGTACTGGATCCCTGCGGATGCCCGTAAAACTGTCGGCAGCCGTCCGGCGAAAGAGGACTGGCTCTGGAACTCGACCCTGACACGTCTGATCAATGCGTCCCGCGCGCGCCACGTGCTGGTGCTGTCGGACGCCTGCTACAGCGGCTCGCTTTTCCGCGGCGACGAACCGCTGAGCGCGCGCGGCGGGCAGGCTTGGTACGAACGCGCCATCGCCAAGCCGTCGCGCTATCTGATCTCCAGCGGCGGCAACGAGCCGGTGCTGGACAGCGGGGCCGGCCACAGCGTCTTTGCCCAAGAAGTCCTCACCTTCCTCACGCACGGCGACAAAGCGATTTTTTCTGCGAATGACCTGGGCGCGGCCCTGCGCGAGCGCGTCGCCGCGCTGACCGGTCAGATGGTGCATATGGGCCCGCTGCCCGTCAGCGGACATGCGGGCGGCGAATTTGTCTTCATCCGCCGCATCGCTGACCAGACGCCCTTTTTCACACCCCGGGCCGCACCCGCGGCCCCGACCGCATCAGCCACGCGAGGCCCGGACGCGCCGACACCGGAAACACGCCGCGCAGCGCTCCGCGACGCGCTCGCGCTCACGCAGGCCGGTGCACCGAAGGCCGCAAACACCCTGGTGGCCGCCGTGCTTCAGCAAGACAGCGAAGACCGCCTCGCCCGCGCAGTCGCCGCGCATATCGACCGTTCACGGCAGCAGGAAGCGCGCGATGAACTCCGCGCCCTGATATCGCAGCTTGAAGCGCGCAAGGCGGCAATCGCCACGCGGCCAGACGCCTCCGCGGCAGAGCGCCCGCGCGTTCTGGCCTGTCTGGGGCCGGCTGTGCCGCAGACACATGCCGACCGAGAGGCGGACGGTCTGCTCTACCGTCTTGCCCTTAGCGCGGCGCTGGAAAGCCGCCCAGGTGTGCGCATCGTGGAGCGCGAAGCGCTGGCCGCCATCTTGCAAGAGCAAAATCTCGGCGCATCGGATCTCGCCGATCCCGGCGCGCGCGTCTCCATCGGCAAACTCCTGCCAGCCAGCCTGCTGCTGCTGGGCGACCTGCTGCCGACCGACAGCGGCGAGAAGATATTCCTGCGGCTGGTGGATACCGAAACGACGCAAATCCTCGCCTCTTTCACCGCCATGCGTGAGGTCGGCCAGTCTCCGGAGTCCGTAACCGACGAATTGGCCGGACGGATCGCCGCCGCCCTTGACGCGGCCCGCCCCGCACAGGCTGCACCGTGAGTCACGGTTCCGTGAAGAGCCGTTGCTCGTCCGCGCTCAGCGCTCCGAACTCATCGTTGCGGATGTAAACCAGCCGGCGTTCGCCGACACTTCGAATGCTCGTGCACTTCAGGGTCAAAAGCCTGCGCAGCGCCGACTCGGATTCCGGCTCCTGACTCAAATCAAAGCCGCGGCGCATCATGGCGAATGACAGACGGCACAACTTCTGCAGCCGCGCCGCCTCGTTGATGCAAGGCCCCACGAAATCCGCCCCGCCCCCGATCGATATCACTTGGCCCACAGCAAGCCCGCAACGCAAGCGGGCCGGCGGATTGCTGACCGCCTTACGGATCTCCGGCAGGAACGTCTGCACATAGGCATTGGTCACCACGAGCAGGCTTCGCGCGATGTTGACGTTCTCGACGCTGCCGTGGCAGCAGTCAGCCCGCCACAGAAACAGAAGGCCGTCGCCCAGAAACTTCGCGTAGAACGGCATCCGTGCCCACAGGCGCACGGACGATTCTGTCTCATCCACACGCAATTGCTCCGCCAGCGTCGCGAAGAGCCAGTGCAGATACCGCGACAGAAATTCGGGAATCACCAGATGCGAATCGTTCTGGCCACAGAAATCCGTAAACCCCTCTAGATCGAAAATGGCGGCCAGTGCCTGCACATACTGGCCGTCGCGCGCGACATCGCCGAGGCCCAGCACCGTCGGCGTGAAGGCGTCAAAAACGGCTTTGTCCACGCCGGTGAACACCGCGCCCAAGCCATGCAGCGCGGGATCGCCAGCCACCTGAAAATAGTCGTATGGCAAAAGCGGCATACCGTCATCCTTTCCTTCGCTGCTGTGATTCAAACCGGCTCGGGCGATTCGGACGCGCCGCGCCAGGAAAAAATCATACCGTCGCGACCGAACCGCGCACCGGGAAACACGTTTTGCACCTCCGCTTCGCGGCGCGTCAGCGAACGGTCTGTATCCTCCGGCGCGTGATGCGTGACCACGACCCTGCGCGCACCCGCCGCCCGCGCCAGGCCGAGCGTTTCGCGCCAGGCGCTGTGGCCGAACGCATCGGGATGTGCTGCGGCATCATACCCCTCGATCAGCAGCAGATCGACCGGTCTTGGACGACGCAGCAGATACAGCAGCGCGGCCTGTTCAAGCGCAGATGAAGCCGTCCACTCCAGATCGGTGACCAGCGCCATCGAGGCCCCGCCAGCCTCCGCCGCGTCAAGCCGGTAGGCATGACAACCGTTCCGGTGCCGCACGGCACACCAGCGGACCTCCAGCGCCCCGTGGCGGCAGGGCGGCTCCGGACACTCGTCCGGCAACCGTTCAAAGCGTATCCGCGCACGGAAAGTCACTGGCCAGAACGGCGCCGCCGTCAGGCGTTCCACCGCCGTCTCGACGCTGACTCCCTCGCGGTCCGGTGCGGCGAGAACCGCGCTCCAGCCCGGATCATACAGCGGTGCGAATGAGGGCAGGCCGATGACATGATCGAGGTGGTAATGCGTGAAAAGCAGCAAAGGCGGCGTACTCCGCAACACGCCCAACTCCCCTGCAAAGGCACGCAACCCGGTTCCCGCGTCCAGCACCGCACACGTCCCTTGCTCCTCCACCAGCACGCAGCTCGTAGCTCCGCCGAACTGCATGAAATCCGGATGCGTCCGCGGGCTCGACCCCCGCACACCGCCCAGCACGACACGCATGGCAGCCTCCTCGGTTTCGCAGGGAACACCTGGCCCAACGCCCGCACATTCGGTCACCCCG
>JAGOBZ010000545.1 GCA_017999015.1 Kiritimatiellia bacterium | reverse complement strand
CATGTGAGGCGCGCGCGTCCCTTTGTGGAGGCGGGTGTTCCGCTCTTCATTGACAAACCGCTGTGCGACAACGCCGCGGATTTGGCGCAGTTCCAGCGCTGGGTGGCGGACGGCGCTGCGATCCTGTCGTCAAGTTCCACGCGCTATGCTGCTGAGTACGCGCCGTATCAGGCCCCCAACGCGCCGCTGGGCGCGTGGCGATTCATCGCCATGCCCATGGCGAAAAAGTGGGAGACGTACGGCATTCACGCGCTCGAGGCGGTCTACAGTGTCACGGGGCCGGGTTATGTGTCGGTGCGCAACACCGGTTCGCTCGAGCGCAATGTGGTGCACCTGAAGCACGGCGGCGGCGCGGATGTGGTGATCGCGTGCGGCACCGGCATCGTCTACGGCGGCGCCATGACGCTGTGCGGCGCGTCCGGCAACGCGACGGTCGTCACGAAGGACACCTTCGCGTCCTTCAAGGCGCAGCTCGCGGCGTTCATCGGTTATCTGCGGAGCGGCGTCCGCCCGTATCCGTTCAGCCACACCGAGGAGTTGATGCGGCTGGTGATCGCAGGGATCGAGAGCCGCATGCGCGGCGGAAGTGAGGTCATGCTATGAACGTGCTGGAAAGTTTTTCGCTGAAGGGCAAGGTGGCGCTGCTGACCGGCGGGGCCGGACTGTACGGGCGCCAGCTCGCGGAGGCGCTGGCGGAGGCGGGCGCCGTGACGGTGATCGCGTCGCGGAACGTCGCCGAGCTGGAGAAGGTGGCCGAGGCGCTGCGCGCCGGGGGCGGCGAGGTGACGGCGCTGCCGCTGGACCTGGAGGACGAGGCGTCGATTCACGCGCTGATCGCGGAGATCGAGCGGCGGTGGGGCCGATTGGATGTGCTGGTCAACAACGCGGTGACACGCTGCGCGTGCGCGGACTGGGATCAGCCGATGGCGGTGTTCGACCAGAGCCTGCATGTCAATGCGTCGGCGCTCTTCTGCCTGACGCGCCAGGCTGCCGAGCTGATGAAGCGGCATCAGGCCGGTTCGATCATCAACATCGGCTCATACATGGGGCTGCGCGGGCCTGATCCGCTGAATTACGTCGGCACCGACATGATGAAGACGCCCTCGCCGATCTACTTTTTTGAAAAGGGCGGCATGGTCAATTTCACCCGGTTCGCCGCGAGCGTGCTGGGACCGTTCGGCATCCGCGTCAATGCACTCCACCCCGGCGGTTTTCTGAACCGCCAGCCCGAGGCGTTCATCAAGAACTACTGCGCCAACACGATGCTGGGGCGACTGGCCAACGACAGCGATCTGAAAGGCGCGGTGGTGTTTCTGGCGTCCGGCGCCTCCGGCTATTTGACCGGCGCGAACATTCCCGTGGACGGGGGTTATACGGCGAAGTAAGAAGTTCTCAAGTTCTACAGTGCGAGAGGTTGTTGCACCACGAAGACACGAAAGGCACGAAGAGAGTTGAGGAAGGGTGAGGCAAAAAATCCTCCGTGTCTCCGTGCCGCTGTGGTGCAGTCGATTTTACCACAGAGACACAGAGGCGCTGAGGGAATAGTAGGCATTAATAAAACTTCGTGGTCTTCGTGACTTCGTGGTGAGATTTTCAGGTTGTGGGCTCCGTCTGCGTTAGTTTGGAGGTCGGGATGCAATTTTCGAGATTGATGCTGGGAACGGTGCAGTTCGGGCTGGAGTACGGGATCGCGAATGAGTCGGGCAAGCCCTCTTTTGATCGTGTCTGCGAAATCGTGAAGACGGCCTTCGAAGGCGGCGTGACCGCGCTGGATACCGCCGCCGCATATGGAACGAGCGAGGAGGTGCTGGGCGCCGCGCTGGAGCGGCTCGGGCTGCGCGAGGCGATGACGGTGGTCAGCAAAGTCCCGCCGATACCGGACGGCACCGATGCTGAGGCGGAACGCTTCATTGAACGCTCCCTCCGCGAATCGCTGCGGCGCCTGCGCCTCGGCCGGCTGGCCGTCTGCCTGCTGCACCGCGAGGAAGATCTGCGCCATCTGCCGCTCCTGGAGAAGATGGTCGGGCGCGGGCTGACGGACGGCGTGGGGGTCTCGCTGGACAGCAACCGTTTTCTGGCAGAGGCGGCGGCCGTGCGCTACCTTCAGCTTCCCTGTAACCTGTTGGACCGCCGCTTCGATGCCTTCTGGCCCGTTGCGATGCAGAAAAAGATTCACGTGTTCGCCCGGAGTGTCTATCTGCAGGGGCTGCTGCTGATGCCGGAAGCGCGCATCCGTCCGAATCTGTCCGCCGTCATTCCGGTCCGGCGCGGCCTGGAGGCGGTGGCGCGCGAGGCCGGCTGCACGATGGCTGAACTCTGCATGCGCTACGTGCTGTCCAACCCGGCGGTCGCGAGCGTGCTGACCGGCGTGGACACGCCGGAGCAGATGCGCGAGAACCTGCGCGTGGCCGCCTTGGGGCCGCTGCCTGCGGCGGTGCTCGGCCGCGTGCAGGCGTGCGTCCCCGATCTGCCAGAACCGCTGGTCCGCCCGGCGCTGTGGGGCCGAGCCGGATAACGCCGAACGCCGAAC
>JAGOBZ010000067.1 GCA_017999015.1 Kiritimatiellia bacterium | reverse complement strand
GGTCCTCTTTTCGTTCGTCGCCACCGAGGGCGCACTTGATCCGCGTACCCTGCCGCGCAACGAGGCCGACACCAACCTCCACTACTTCCACCTCTATGCAATTGGCGCGGACGGTTCCGACCTCCGTCAACTCACCCACGACCGCTTTGACGACCTTATGCCGGAATGGCTGCCCGACGGCGGCATCGCCTTTGTTTCCACGCGCCGCCGCGCAACCTCGCGCTGCTTCTGGTGGGGCTACAGCGACCGCTGGCACTCCTACACGGTCTACCGCATGGAGCGCGACGGCTCGCGTATCCAACAACTTTCCTGGAATGACGTGAACGACTGGTTCCCGTCCGTCGCCAACAGCGGACACCTTCTGTTCGCGCGCTGGGATTACATCGACCGCGACGCCGTGACCCATCAGAACCTCTGGTCGATGCGGCCTGACGGCACGAATCCGATGGCCGTCTGGGGCAATGAAACGCCCAAGCCCCACTGCACGTTCCAAGCCAAGGCCATCCCCGGCAGCGGCAAGATCGTGTGCGTGGCCTCCGCCCACCACGCGATCACCGGCGGCCCGATCCTGCTGATCGATCCGGCCGTCGACAACAACAGCCCGGCGGCGGTGACGCGATTCACGCCCGGCCATTATCCCGAGTGCGAACGCGGTCCGAACAACGAATGGTACAACGCGCCTTGGCCGCTCTCTGAAAAGCTCTTTCTGGTGGCCTACAGCCGCGACCCGCTGATGTACGAGCCGGCGCGCCACAACCCCGACCCTGCACTGGGCCTCTATGTGCTTGACGACCAAGGCAACCGCGAACTGCTTTACCGCGAGGGGCTCCTCGGCGCGACCTGTCCGATCCCGCTCGTGCCTCGCCCCGTCCCCCCGGTCCTGCCCTCCGTGCTCAGTCCGCAGCTTGTTGAACGCGACAAAGGCGAAGTCTTTATCTCAGACGTTTACGAGGGGCTGCCCAACGCGGCGCGCGGCACGATTCGAGAGATCCGCGTGGTCCAGATCTTTCCCAAAACCACGCGCGACGCCAACGAGCCGCGCGTGGGTGTCGCCGGCGAGGAAAACACGCGCGCCGTGCTGGGCGTCACCCCGGTCGAGGCGGACGGCTCGGCGCGTTTTCTCGTGCCGGCCCGCAAGGCGATCCTCTTTCAAGCGCTCGATGCCGACGGCTGCGCGTATCGCGTCATGCGCTCCAGCACCTCGCTGATGCCGGGCGAGCGCGTGTCCTGCGTCGGCTGTCACGAGAGCAAAATGACCGCCTCGCCCGCAGCCCTCAAGGTCGCGCAGGCGATGAAACGCCCCGCCGCCGAACTCTCCCCCACGCCGGAATCGGGACGTCCCTACGGTTTCGTGGAACAAGTGCAGCCGGTGCTCGACGCCCGCTGCGTCTCCTGCCACAATGACCGGGAGGCCAAAGGCGGCATCAATCTCTCGCGTACGATCACGGGCCCGCACACGGCTTCCTACCACTCGCTGTGCTACGCAACGGGCAAGAACGGCAAGCCGACCCGCCGCCTTTCCAAAAAAACCGGAACGCCGCTCGTCCCCTGCTTCGCTATGCGCAACCAGATTCAGGTGACGCCCGAAGGCGGCGCTGACAGCGCGCGCGGCAGCGCGCTGTTTCAGATGCTCAAAGCCGGCCACAACGACGTGCGTCTCTCTCCCGACGAGCTGCGCCGCATCGCGACATGGATCGACCTGAACGCGGTTTTTTATGGGGTCTACGAGCCCGCCGATCAACTCGCGCTGCAACGCGAAGGGAAACCCGTGCCCATGCCGGTGATCCAATAGACCGTTGCGGGATCACCGCATGAAAAATCCCGTGATCAGGCCCGTCTTGTCCGGATCCACGCCGTGCGGGTGGTGCCCGAACAAACCGCGCTGATTTACATCGATCGTGCCGCCGGCCTTTTTGAAGCGCGCTGCAAACAGTTCGCAGTTCTTCGCCGGCGGGACAGTCTGATCCTGACCGCCGTACAAGAGCAGCACAGGGATGCCGGCCTTCGCGATCGCCTCCGCTTGGTTCACAGGCATGCCCGGGTCAGCAGACCAGTCCCCGTTCGCGGGCGCAACCACGCTCCAAGAACCGATGCGGCTCGGCTCGCGGCCAAACCCATCGAAGTTCAGGAGCGGCGCGTCCAGGTAGATTTTCGACACGTTAGCCGGATGCGCCGCCGCGTAGCGCACAGAGAAGAAGCCTCCCCAGCTCATGCCCACCAAGCCTGCCTTCGGCGCAAAACCAAGCTCGTTCACAAGGAATTTCTGGAAGTCGGCGAACTGCATCACTCCCTCGTCAGTCGCGCGCAGATCGAAGGCCTCGAGCGTCACATGGTGGAAGCCCTGCCTCAGGAGATCGGGCACACCCGTGCGGTCCACGAATGCCTCGGCCCACTGCATCGTCCACGTCCAAGGCATCTCCGTCCGCGGCGCTCGAGAGGGTTCCACCACCCAGGCCGTACGGCCGTTGAAGTCAAACTTTGTCCGGCGGAAACCCTGCCACATGTCTTCCGCGACGATTTTGCGCGTCTTCGCGATTTTGGCGCGGACGGATTCTCCCGTGCGCTCCGCATCCATCTGTGCGTTGACGTTCCTGATCACGTCGAGTTCCCACGGGTCATACGGGCGCAAAGAGGGCCGGAACAGATCATGAAACCATTTCGACAGGTCATAGCCTTGACCGCCGCCCTGCTCGACCTTTTTCCACATTCCTTCCCACGGCTCGTATGTCTGGTACTTGCCCGCCACGAAGCCCCAGCACATGCAGCCGATACGGTTCTGGGCGAAGAACGGATAGCAGTCGAACACCTCGCAGCCGATGATACGCGCCAGCCACTCGGTGTTGACCATCGGGCGCCCGTAAAGGGTCTTGAGCCGTTTCGCGATGTCGATCTGGCTGGCGAGCGGACTGTATGAGTGGTAGCTGACGATGTCTGAGCACGCGCCCGCGACCTTCTGAGCCTCGTTCTTGTCGTCGGCGGCACCGTAGGAGCCACCCCAAAGGTCTGCCGCAAGCGGCTGCTTGGGATCGATCCGCCACCCCAGTTCAAAGAGCTTTTGCAGATGCGGCACGGTGATCTTTCCGCGCCCGTTGTTGCCCGGCTCGTTCCAGATATTCCAGAAGGCGATACGGTCATCGTCACGGTATTTCGTCAGCAACTCCTCGCACATCTGGAAGAACTTCGGGTTCAGCGCGGGATCATCAAGCGACGTGTAACCGACCGCGCCTGGAAACGATCCGTGCTGCGAGAGCTTCCGTCCCCCGTGGTAGCCCCAGTCGCAGGGCTGCGGCCCCGGTGTCGGCAGCTTCCACAACTCTTTCGGACGCGAGCAATCATTGCCCAGCACGACGATCGCGCGGATTCCGTGTCGCTCCATGATCGAGAGCATGCGCTCGAATCGCGCCATGAAGCCGTCGTGGTCGTGATACCACACGCCAAAGCCCTGCTCTTCGACCAAGATGCGCAGCGTGTTGAAACCGATCGACGCCGCCAGCGTCAGCTCGCGATCCACCTCCTTGAAACGCTCTTCGCTGCCCAACTCCTGCCACTGGTCCACACGGTTCGCCGCACTCGCGGGCATGTAGTTGCAGCCGCGCATCCACGGCTGGGCGTTGTACCATGTCCACGCCTTTTCCTTAGGCCAAGGGCTCGTCCGCTCAGCGAATGCACCCACGGCGGTACAAAGCACGCATAACCCGATGATCCCACTTCTTGTTTTCATGACACTAGCATCCCATAGGCTTCTCCGGCGACATGCCGGAACCCATGATTGGCACCTATTATGCGGGGGGGGGTGAAAAGAGTCAACCCCGAAAACCCGCACAAAAAAGTGCTGGCCCCGGGCCGTCCAGCCTGTAGCCTACAGGCGCATGAAAAAAAACAAACGCAAGGCGCGTGACCGCGCCGTCCCGAGGCCAGCGAAGACAGCTTACACCGCCCTGCGGCAGATCGTCCAGTGGATTCCCGAAGGGCTGCCGGACCGGATCGCGAAGGAGGTCGGGGCCGACATCAGGACGTTCTCCTGCACCAGCCACGTGCTGGCCCTGCTCTACGGGCAGATCACCCGCTCGGGCAGCCTGAACGAAATCTGCGACGCGGCCCGTCTCCACGAGCCGGAGCTGAACCGCATCCGGGGAGCGACCGCGCCGAAGCGCAACACCTTCTCCAACGCCAACCGGAAGCGCGACCCGGAGATCGCGGAGAAGCTCTACTGGGCCGTGTTCGCGCATCTCCGGGCGATATGCCCGTCCTTCACGCAGTACGCGAAGCACGGCGGCTTCATCTTCCGCCTGAAGCGCGACATCTTCGCCATCGACTCGACCACGCTCCAGCTCACGCTCGACTGCATCGACTGGGCGCGGCACCGCCGGAAGAAGGCCGCGGCCAAGACGCACATGCGCCTGGACGTCGGCGCCATGCTGCCCGCCTTCGCCGTCGTGGAGGACGCCGCGCACCACGACTCGACGCGGGCGGACGCGCTGTGCGAGGGCCTGAAGGACGGCGACGTGCTGCTGGCCGACCGGGCCTACGTGGACCTGCGCTTCCTGCACGGGCTGTCGGAACGCGGCGTCTTCTTCGTCCTGCGGGAAAAGGAGAGCATGGTCTTCGAGACCGTGGAACGCCGGACGCACGGCGACCGGCGCATCCTCGCCGACGAGACCGTGCGCATGTCGCGCAAGGGCTCTGCGGAGAAGTATCCGGAGCCGCTGCGCCGCGTCACCGCCGTCGTCGAGGTGGACGGGAAGGACGTGGAGATGGCCTTCATCACCAACAACTTCGCGTGGAGCCCGCGCACCGTCGCCGAGCTCTACCGCGCACGCTGGGCCATCGAGACGTTCTTCAAGGAGCTCAAGCAGACGCTCCAGCTCGCCGACTTCGTCGGCTACAACGAGAAGGCTGTCAAATGGCAGGTCTGGACCGGACTGCTGGCGCACCTGCTGCTGCGCTTCCTCAAGCACGTCTCGAAGTGGGGCCTGAGCTTTTCGCGGCTCGCCGGCACCGTCAGATCGGCGGTCTGGATGAAGATCGACCTGCTCGACGCCCTGCGGAAATATGGGACAGCGGGCGGCCCCAAGCGTCCTGTAGTTGTCGAGAAACAGCCCTATTTGCAAGGTTTTGAGCAGTTTTCACATGCGCCTGTGGGATAGCACCCCTCCAAAAACCCCTGATTTCAGGCTTCCCCGCCGTATCCGCCGGCAAACGCGCTTCCGGAACCGCCTTTGAAATCACAAAAAATCCCAATGAATCAATGGGGGAAAGGGGGCGGTGTGCCTGTTTTCTGTCGCCTATGGGATGCTAGTGTTTTCATGAAAAAAACGCTCCATTCACAGCTCACCTATGTCGAATCCGCATTCGTCTACGCACAACGACACTTTCACTTACCGCTTCGGCGGCCGGGTTTCGCGCACGACCGCGCCGAAGGCGTCGCTCAGCACCAGCACGGCCAGACGTTCGGCCTGCCCGGCCTCGTCGGTGTTGAGCGACACATAATCGAAGCGGCCGCGCAGATCGGTATAGCCGTCCTTTATGAAACCGACCCCACCGCCGGCCGCACGGGCGTACACCTTGACATACGCGCCCGGCACCGGCCGGCCGGTCTCGGCCTGCGTGACGACCAGTTGCCCGTAACTCTCGATCATCTGCACCCTCAGCGTGTTGGCGTAATAGGCCTGCGTCTTGCGCACGCCGCCCGCCAGCGCCTCCACCATCACGTTTTTGGCGGCAAACTCCGGCGGCAGCTCCACCGTGGTGTGGTTCTGCCCTGCGGCGACAGCGACCGGGCGGCTCGCAACCGGCCGGATGAAGGCGAACTGCGCGGCCCCCTCCTGCAAGAACGGATTGCGCGAGAAGAGCAGTTCGATGTCCATCGGGTAGAAGTTGAGCGTGACCTCCGCCACATTGCGCGTGTCGAGCCGAATGCGGCCAGCCTCCACCAGCAGCTCCAGCGCCGGCTCGGTCGCGGCCAGCGCGCCCTGCGCCTGATCACGGCTCTCCGCGTTGACCGGCACGGCACCGCGCTCGGCCCCGGCGATCTCGTCGAGCTGCGCCAGCACCTGCGCGAAGCGCTCGCGCCAACGTGCCACACCCTCGTCCGCATGTGCCTTGGCCAGCGCGCGCGCCTGCTCAAGATCACCGGTGTAAAAGGCGAGATAGGCCGCCAGATAGTCGTATTGCAGCCGCTCCGCCACCTCGTCGCGCTTCACGCGTCCGAACGTCTCCAGCGCCTCGGCCACGCGGTCTTGCAGCGCCAGATAATAGGCCACCGCCAGCGTGTCCGCGGCCGGCAGACGGGATTTATAGCGGAGCACCGTCATGAAGCGCTGGTACTGGCGCAGAAAGGCCGGATTCAGGATGGTGCGGTGTGCGCCGACCTGATGCGCGCGCGGATTGACGAGCGGCGCGTATTCAAGGTGCTGATAATCGAAGCGCTCCACAGGATTCAGCGACAGCAGCGGCGACTCCAGCCACAGGCCGCACTGCGCCGCGAAGGGCAAATGCTGCAGGAAAGGCCGGATCACCGCAGGCTCGTTGTGCAGAATGCCGTACGACCAAAGCGTGCCGTGATAGACATGGCGCGCCTCCAACACTCCGATCACGGTTTTGAAAAAGGCCTTGTCTTTCATGCGCCACGCGATCTCATTCAGGTCAAGCCGATGGAGGTTGGCCGCGTTGAGAAACGCGAGCACCTGTTCAGGCGTGCCGTTCTGCGAGAGCCAGGCCCACGACTCGGTGTCGGCACGGCTCAGCCGCTCCACGACGTTGAACGTGAAGGGCTCGGCCGCGCCGACCACGCGCCCCTCTTTCGCGAGCGTCACCGGATAGTGCGCAAAGCGTCCGGTCGCCGGGAAAGTGAAGAAGTACTCCAAGGTCTGGGTGGCATAGGGTTCGAGCACCAGATAGACGCCCTTGGCAACAGCCCCGGCGCTCACGGCGATCGCGCCGACCGGGATCTGCAGCAAGGCGTTCAACGCCTGGCGTTCGCCGGTGGGATTCGTGAGTACCACATGCGTGCCGTAGACGACCTGCGGCAGAAACTCATCGGTCACCCATTTGTCGAACCGCTCGTTATTTTCAAAGCGGGCGCGGTCATCCGCACGGAAGAAGCGCTGTGCGACCAGCACCGAGCCGGCGGCGGCGGCGCGCGTGCTCTCGCGGATTTCGCGGTGGAAGAAAAGCACGGGCGAGGCGGCTGTCAGCGTGTAGGCAGCGCCCTCGATTTTTTCAGCGTGCGCACCGGCCTTGAACGGCACCTGCAAAACCGCCAGCGCCAGCATCATCTCGGTGAACGACGAGGTCGCCTCCAGCAGCGCTTTCGAAAGGAAGGGCGTCCGAGCGTCATGCATCGCATAGTCGGCCCAGAAGGCGTTGTCCGCGACCAGCGCGGCGACCTGCCGCTCGATCGGCTGGTGCCAGTAGTTGTTCTCCGCCCACTCCTGCGTCTTATCCAGTTTCTGGAAAAAGCGCCGTCCCTCACCGCGTTCGGCGGACAATGCGTCAAAGAAAAGCGACTCCTTCTCCTCTTGAGGGGCCGGCTGATCTGCGTCCTCCGCGTTCTTGCGGAGTTTGGACTGGGCTGACATCCCCCGCTGCCGCATGTTCTCTAAAGCCACCAGCCCGTCAGCGACCACGGACGGCGCCGGTGCGGCAGCCGGGGCTTTCATCCGGCTGCCGGCCGCCTCCAGATTCGCCGACCGGATGTCTTTGGGCGTCCCGGTGAACTGCGGTTTCGGCAGTGCGATCTTGAGCGGCACCCGTACGCCTTCTTCCAGAGCAGAGTCGGCATCGGCGGTGGCGGCACCCGTCTCGCCTTCCAGCGCGCCGGCCTGAATGGCGGTATCGAAGCGCCGGTTGAAGGCTCCCATGTCAGGCGGCGTCAGGTCGGCTCGCTCACGCGCGTCCCGCGCCAGCGAGAGCGCCTCAGCGCGCAACCGCTTGCCCAGCATCGCGCGCTCGGCCGCGTTGAGGCGCGCAAAGCGCCACGGCTCAAGAAAGCCGCTCAGATCGTCGCCCAGCAGCCAGTGGTCGACAAAGGTCTTGTCCTTTTTATTGGAGAGCGCGGGCGCGACCACCGCCTCGTAGAAGCGCGGATCTTTGTGATAAAGGAAAAGGTGCAGTTCATGGCACGCATACTTGGCGTAGAGCCGACGCTGCTCGGCGACGTCCAGCTCGTTCCATTTCGCCACAAAGTCAAACTCGGCGAAAATCGGATCCGGATTGAGTGTCGCGAAGAGCCGATAAAGTTCCGCGACCGTACCGAACGCCTTGAACCTCGAGGCCGCCAGATCGGCCACCGTCACCGTCTCGCCGGCCTGCAGCGGCGTGATCAGCTTCTGTTCGGCAAACGGCTTGGCTGGGTCCAGCCCTTCGGCCAGCCTCAAGTCGCGCGTTTCCACCGGCGTGTCATCGAGAAACGCGCAGGCGAGCACGGTCGCGGTCGGATCCGTCGCGAGCACGCGCAGACAGGGCATGCCCTTGAGCGCCGCGCGCGGGACCGAGAGTGTCCCCGACGCATCCGGCACCAGATTCAGCAGCGTCACGGCGGGCTGGCGCAGGAAATCGAGCGAGGCGAACCCTTCGGGCACCTCGGTGTCCTTCTGTGCCTTGGACGCCATCGCGCTGCGCTCAGCCTTGGCCTCCTGCGCCGCGCGGCCCGCATACGCGCCGCCCGCAGCGAGCCGCTCTTTATCCGACTCGGTCGCGCGCAGCGCCCAGGGGTTGAGCAGCAGGCCGGGACGTTCCAGCATGTTGCCGGGGAACGTGCGCGCCTGCTGACGGTCGAGGATGTAGCGGTACTCGTCGCCGATGTCGCGCCCTGACTCGTAGTACGCGCGCGCCGGCTGCCAAGGCTGGCACAGCGGCCGCGCGGCCGCAGCCGCGCCGAGACGGTCGAACAGGTCATAAGCCGGCTGGTAGCGCGTCGCCACCACATGCACGCGCGCGAACGGCGTAACATTCGCCAGCCGGATCTCGACGGTGTCCTTGCCGGGCGTGACAGCGGTCACCGACAGCGGCTTGAGGCGCGGCAGCTCCAGCGCGCGGCGCGGCCCCACCAAAAATCCGTCAACCGGTTCACCGGCCGTTACATGCACTGCGATCTCCCACGCGGGCTCGGCGAGCCACAGCGAATAGTCTCCGGCCGGCAGTCCGCGCAGCTCCAGAAAGCCCTCTTTCACGGCCAGCGCGGCCTTCCATTCTTTCACGAACCGGCCGCGCCGGACCTCCAGCAGCGTGGCGGCGGGATCGATGCCCGGCGGCAGCGCCACACGCAACGTATCGCCCGCCTTTCCGTGCAGCGCTTCCGGCAAGGTGCAGACATCGTGCAGCGGCTGCCAGGCTCCGGACACCTTATCGCCAGAGGACATGGTGAGCGCGCGCACGCCGGAAAGCGCACCCAGCCGCACGCGTCCGTTCTCATCGGTCTTCAGATAGGCGTCGATGGTCTCGTCCTGGAAATAGCGGTGACGAAGCCGCAGATGGATCGGCTCTCCGGCCAGCGGTTCGCCGTTCTTGCCGCGCAGGTCCGCGAAATGGCCGACGGCGTCGCGCCCGAAATAGAGCGCGCGTGTCAACGGCGTCCGCTCCATGCCGTTGAAGGCAAAGTGTGCGGTATCGCTCAGCTTCTGTTTCTGATTCAGGCTCAGGTTCTGGATCTCGGTGTGCAGGGTGACGGCGAGCGCGACCGTGTGCTCCGGCACCTGGATCTCCTGCACGGTCTCGGCATCCTCGCGCAGCGTGAGGTCAGGGAACTCTTTGGTGGTCACGAGCCCCTGCAGATCGGTCGCGCGCACCGTGAGGCGTGCCTCTTTCAGCAGCTTCAGGCTGACCGGCTGGCCGTTGACGCGCAGGAGCGGCCGGACAGCGAGCTGTGCCCGTTCGCGGCGGATCAGCGCCTCGCGTTCCACATAGATTCCTGCCGAAAGCGCATACTGCTCGGCCAGATGGTCGAACGCGACGCGCGCAGCGAAACTCCCGTGCCGGACGATCAGATGCTCCGCGCCCGGTGCCGTCGAAAACGGCACCAGGATGCGGCCGTCTTTACCGGCCGCGAAGGCGCGCCCGCCCAGCCAGCCCGAGGCGTCGGTCACGCGCCGCCCGGCCTCGTCGAACACCGTAAACGCATGCCCGGCTGCAGTCACTTCCTGCAGCACGTCGAGCCGTCCCTTCTGCACCAGCGCGCGGCTGCTCTTGCCGTTCCCGATCAGCTCCACCACATAGACGCCGCGCTGCCGGATCTCGGGAAACTCGAAGGTCTGCGTGTGGCACCGCTCGGAGGGCTCCGCATACTCAACGCGCCGCGCCACCGAGGCCACGAGCCCGTCGAGATTCACGGCCAGATTGAGCGGCCGGCCGGTTTCGCGGTAGTAGTTGAAAGCGTTGATCTCGTAAATCTTCACGAGCAGGGCCGGCACGTTTTTGAGCGTGGCGGTCAGGCGTACCGGGGCCTCCGTGGCGAACTCGGGCGGATTCGTCTCGGCGAACTCGATATCCACCCGCTCCTTGAGGCGCGCGTAGGCGGACGGCGTCAGCAGCGGCACCCAGTGCTGCGGCTCGCCGATGCCGTTGACGATCTTCGCCTCCGCGAAGAGCGGCTTGAGAAAGTCATCGCGCAGATAGGTCTCGAAAGCGCGGAAATCCTTGTCCTGCTTGAAAAACTCCAGCAGGAAGCGGCGCACCAGCGGCTCTTCCTGCGGAACCGGCGGCAAGGCGATCAGCTTGAAATCCTGATTGAGCCGGGCGAACTGGTTGGCGTGCGGGACGCGGTCGCGGAACTCGGAGCGCAGGGTCGGCACCTGGCGCGGCAGCTTGAGATACTCCATGAACCGGGCACGGTCGAAAACACCCTGCGTCAGGTCATGGCGCAGCCGGTTGTAGAGCACGTTCGCCTTGAGCGAGTTGTGCGCGGGCTCCAGCGTGCCCACATAGGCCCAGAGCCGCTCGAAGTAGGCCTGTCGCGCGGCCGGATCGGTGTCGAGGTCCACTTCGTCTCCGGGCACGAGCACGGCCAGGTAAGCGAGCACAAAGGCCTGTTCGTTGCGCAGGCCCGGCACGCGGCGCAGCAGGTCATCCAACTGCGCCAGCGTCATTTGCGCATGCACGGGATGGTGCCCGAAACCCCGGCTGCCGCGGACAGCCAGGTCGGCCGCGACCAGCTCGACCAGATTCGGGAGGTCGGGACGCCGCAGGCGCGCCAGCAGGTTGCGCCGCTGCTCGTCGCTGAGCCGCGCGGTGGCGACGAACGCGAGTCCGTCCTCGCTGAGCCGGTCCAGCGAACGGGGGTCGCGCAAGGCCAGGT
>JAGOBZ010000544.1 GCA_017999015.1 Kiritimatiellia bacterium | reverse complement strand
GGTCAGGCCGACGAGCTGGTGACGGTAGTCGAGCACGAGGCGTTCGCCCGGCTCTACAGGGAGGAACTCGCGCAGGAGGGACTGCCCATCGAGGTTGTTGAGGTCGACCGCGTGCCGACGACGACCGTCTCCATCTTTCCCGATCCGCAGAAGGATGCGGCGAAATTCGACATCGCGATCCCGCGGCTCACGTCCGGCAACGTGACGCTGCCCGTGCTTGGGCCGATCAGCGAGGCGGAGGTGCGGGCAGAGTTCGCGAAGATCGACAGGGTTCTACCGTTGGGTGAACGCGGTCCGGACGAGGTGCCGTACGAGGGACGCCATTTGATCACCGGCGAGGTGGTCGAGCACATGAAAGTGAGTCTCGCGCTGCTGGAGAATGGCGTGGGCGCGCTGTCGTTCTACGTGCAGGAGCTGGCGTTCATCGGCAAGGTGCGCGGCGCGCACACGGTGCTCGCGCCGCTGCTGCAGCTCTTCTTCGAGCAGGTCCTGTTCGGCCCGGGGCGCTCGCTCTTCGACGCCACGCTTGCCGCCCGGCTCGGCGACAGCGATGTGCGCGAGCATGTGCGCGCCGTGTTCGTTCCGCTCATCCGGGCGAAGACGGTGCAGACGCAGGTGAGGCAACCGGAGGCGCCGCCGCAGCCGGTGAGCGCGTGGCGGCCGTACCAGGCCACGACCAGCGAGCGGCGCCCGGCTGTGCCGGTTTCGCGGACACTGTTCAATCTCGTGCCCTGCAACCGCGCGCTGGAGCAGGCCTTCGCGACGACTCTGGGCAAGCTCGGCGACGTGGCGGCGTTCGCCAAGAACGCCGGGCCGCAGGCACTGCGCATCGACTACCTCTCAGGCGGGCATCGGCTGGCGTTCTATGTGCCTGATTTTCTGGTGCGCACGGGCGACGGATGCTTCGTCGTCGAGACGAAGGGCCAGGTTGATCGCGACGTGCCGGCGAAGGCGCGGGCGGCGGTGGAGTGGTGCAAGAGCGCGAGTACCAAGGCCGCAAAGTGGGAGTACATCTTCGTGCCGGAGGACGTCTTCCTACGGTTCAACGGAACGACGTTCGCCGAGCTGGTGCGGATGTGTGTGCCGGCGCTGAAGGATCTTCTGAACCAGCGGAAGTTCGGCGAGGAGATGCCGTTGTTCGCGCGGGCGGGCATGAGCCTGCTGCAGGGCGAAGGCGCCGAGGCTAACGCGCCCGCAGTCGTCGACCCGAAGCTGCTCGAGGGGCTGCCCGACCGCGTGCGCAAGGCCGTGGAGGACGCGGTGGCGTTGCATGTGTTCACGGAAGCTCGCGCCGGCGCGAGCTTTGCGCCGGTGTTCGCCGCGCTGCTCGGCTCGGTTGACGATCTCGTGAAGGCTTTGTTGGTTCAGAAGCTCAAGCCGGCGATGCCGACGGAGTATGGTAAACAGCGCGAGTGGTTCGACCCGTATCTACACGGCGTGGATCAGCGGATGCACCGGCATTATGGGGAGACCGCGCGCAATCTCCAGAAGACGCTTGTGTATGGCAGCGGCATCTCGCCGCTCGGGCTGCTGCGTAGTGTGCTCGACTATGCGCTCAACGATAGCACGAAGCTCGGAGGGGTCTTCGCTGCTGCGAAGACGGCGATGCGGTTCCCGGGCGCACGAGACCTCCTTCTCGTTGTGAAAGAGATGAACGATCTGCGTAATAATAGTATCGCACACCAAGTGGAGGCGTTGACGGATGCCAAAAAAGCACGAACCGAATTGGTTCAGTGGGTAGCGGGGATGCGTCGATTATGGCTGGTGCAGCAAGGTGGGCGCTCGTAATCGGTCGCCTCGTTTGTGCCGCAGATTCCAACGTCATACGGGCGTAAGCCTGCGCTACGACGGAGCGGTCGTGTCTCACACTTCGACGAAGTACACGACGGGGTTTTCGCCGTAGTGGCGGGCGCACTTGGGGCAGTAGGTGTAGTACATCAGGTGGCGTTTGACGGTCTGGCCTCGCGAGGCGGCCCAGGCTTCCATCGCGCGGCCCCAGTTGGCGGTTTCGCGGTACGAGCCTTTGAAGACTTTGCTCAGAAACGTGCCGCTGAGGGTGACGTTGTCCGCGCCGGGTACGGGGTGGGGCACCTCGATGTAGATATCCATGTTCCACCGCGAGGTGTGGTCGGAGAGCACGAGGGGCGGCGCGGGCGTGAAGGCTTTGCCGCGCTCCAAGTGTGCGCCGCAGCGTCGCATCGCACGGCCGAAGGTCAGCGGGATGTAGCAGAAGCAGCCGACGCGGTCTTTGATGAACGGCTTGTCGGTCCAGTGGTGCTCGCGGTCCTGCCACGGCGTGGGATCGAATTTCGGGCAGCAACCGGTTTCGGAGGGATAAGGCGTGTCCATGGGGCGTGTGGGTTAAACTCAGGGGGCAGCGGGAGCCGTGTCCGTCGGAGACGGGCTGGCTGGCGGGTCGCGCGGTGTGGGTAGGACGCAGACTGGAAATCTGCGTTACGCAGCGCAAGCCGGAGGGCGGAGCGTTGCTGCGGCTGCGAGGGCTTGGCGTAGCGCAGACTTCTAGTCTGCTCCG
>JAGOBZ010000543.1 GCA_017999015.1 Kiritimatiellia bacterium | reverse complement strand
CAGCGTCAAGCCAAAGAGAGAAGTAATAAGTGGAACGCTCACGTATGAAACCAGAAACCAGAAACCAGAAACCAAAACGGGCGGCTTGACGGAGAGGCGGGAGCACACTATGGTATATGCGTCTGCGGTCGTCTCATGACCGTCAGCGTTTCGGCGTGTTGTCGGACAGACCGATGGGATGCTAGTGATTCTGCATATAAGCTGGCGCCAGCGCACTGTGACTGTGTGGGGCGAAAGGGCGGACCCCGCATGTGGAATTTATCCCACGGCGCAGGAAGCTGCGCAGGTGCGTTTATCGCCTTTTGATGCCGGAGCAGAAACCCTCGGCAGCATCCTCAAAGGGTTCCTGTGGGAAACGGCAGATTTTCAGATGTCGGGCTTGGAGCTGCGTCTGCCGACGGGCCGGGTTTCTGTACGCCCGTTTCCGGTGCCGTCGCAACCGTTCCTCTTGCCTGCCGATGTGTCCATATCGCCACCGGTGACACTCGACGTTTGGCGGGTCACGGCTGCCTCTCTGACCTGGAAACAGGCCTTCACCTTGTTGGGGGCCTGCCGGGAGCGGCGGCTGGCTGACGGCGTATTCGCCGGTGAGGATTTGCTTGCGTTCGCCCATCTCTTCCGGTTTGCCGGTTCGCTCGTGGCTCGCGGCAGATTTCTGCCCGCGCTCGTGCGGCGAGACGACGGGCGCACCGAAGCCCGTTGGCAGGCGTCGCTCGGGTCGCCCGACCGGCGGCGTCTCGAGGCGCTGGCCGGGCGTCTGCCGCCGTTGCTTACGCTGGGGACAAAACCTAGGCAATATGCCGCCGCGCTGCTCGGGGAGCTGACCGACCATCTGGTGCGGTTCAGCGTGGTGACGACGCTCTCGCGTTCGCATGCCGAACACGGCAAGTTCTATAGCGCCCATGACGCTTGGTTTGCCGCCTTGCGCGGTGAGAACCCGGTGATCCGCTGGGAGGCGGGGGATGAGCTTGACGCCCTGCATGATGCGGTCGCCTTGTGGCGTCGGCCGGTCGAAAGCCGCGCGGCACGCGACGACGCGCTGTTTTTTGAACTGGAAGAAGCGCCCGAGCCGGGTCAGCCGTGGTTCCTGCATGTGCGCTTCAGCGGCACGCGCCAGACGGGCCACGCAGCGTTTATTGCAGGTGCAGACGAAGCGCTCCTGATCGCGCTGGGCCAGGCTGGGATGCTCTTTGCGCCGCTGGCCAAAGCTGAAATGCACCCGCGCGGTTTGGGCTGCATGCTGCCATCCGATGAGGCGCACACCTTTCTCAGCACCGCCGCGCCGCTGTTGGAGGCGGCCGGCTACGGCGTCAGCCTGCCGGCGTGTTGGAACCGCCGCGAGCAACAGAGCGTCACTCTGGAAGTGGATGCGATGCCGCACGTCGGCGCGACCCACGGCCCGCATGCGCTCGATCAGAAGGTGGCGTTGAGTTGGACGGTCACGCTGGATGGCCAGCCGGTCTCGCGCGAGGAGCTAGAGGCGCTGCTGGTGTCCACGTCGCCGCTGGTCTTTTTCCGCGGCCGCTGGATCCAGGTGAACGTACGCCAGCTTCAAGAGGCGCTGCGCGTCACACAACGCAAACAGCCGGATTCGCAATCCGCGCTGGAGGTCGTGCGGCTGGCGCTGGGCACCGCAGGACGAGGCGGACTAGAGGTCTCCGACGTGCGGGGCGGTGGCTGGCTGGCCCCGTTCCTCAAACGGTTGCGCGGCGAGCAGGCGTTCGATCTGCTGCCGCCGCCTGCTGCATTCTGCGGCGAGCTGCGTCCCTACCAGGTGCGCGGTTTCAGTTGGCTGGCGTTCCTGCGCGCCTGGGGTTTCGGCGGTTGCCTGGCGGATGATATGGGCCTCGGCAAGACGATCCAAACGCTGGCCTTTCTGCTGCACGACAAAGCGCGTGGCGAACGGCGCCCGGTCCTGCTGGCCGCCCCGATGTCGGTCCTCGGCAACTGGCTGCGCGAGGGCCAGCGCTTCGCACCCGACCTGCGCATGATTCTCCATCACGGCGCCCAGCGCTGGCACGGCGATTCGTTTGTCCGCGAGACAAAAGGGGTGGACGTCGTGCTCACCAGTTACCATCTGCTCTACCGTGACTATGCCGACCTGCGTAAAGTCGGCTGGGCCGGCATCGTGCTCGACGAGGCGCAGAACATCAAGAATCCCGACACGCGCCAAGCCCAGGCCGCCCGCGCGCTGCAAGCCGATTACCGGATCGCGCTGACCGGAACGCCGGTGGAGAACCACGTCGGCGACCTCTGGTCGCTGATGGATTTTCTCAACCCCGGCCTGCTGGGCAAACGCGCGGTGTTCCGCGAAACCTTCTTCCGTCCGATCCAGTCCGGCACGGATCCCGGCGCACGCACGCGACTGCGGCGCATGACCGCGCCGTTTCTGTTGCGGCGTCTCAAGACCGACAAGCAGATCATCGCGGATCTGCCGGAGAAGCGCGAAGGGACCGTTACCTGCACCCTCACGCGCGAGCAGGCGCACCTTTACGAAGAGGTGCTGGAGCAGTTCCGCCGCGATGCGGCCGACGCTGAAG
>JAGOBZ010000542.1 GCA_017999015.1 Kiritimatiellia bacterium | reverse complement strand
GCCGAGCAGCATCGCGGCGGCGTCGGAGAGAGGGTGATGGTGGGTGAGGTGCGCCTGTTCGAGAGATCAACGCACGAGCAGTTCGGGTTCGTCTAGCGTGGCGAGGGGAACGGGAAGGTTGCGCATCGCGGCGCCGTTGCCGGCATTGTCCTCGGAGGGCGGGGCTTCGAGCGTGCCTTCGATCAGGTAGCGGCGGATGCCGCGGCGGCAGGCGTGGCCGATGTCGGGCGGTTTGCTGCGCATCCAGCCGACGAACGAGTCCGCGACCATGCGGAGGTCCCAGCCGCGGGCCGCGAGCAGGGCGTCGCCAAGAGCGAGCGCCATCTGTGTATCGTCGGTCACCTGACCGGGGCGCAAGCGGAGCCATCCTCCCCCGACGATGTTGCGCAGTCCGCCCTTGAAGGTGCCCTCGATCTCGCGCGCGGTCATGAACTCCGCGGTGGCCCCGAGGGCATCGCCGATGGCGAAGCCGAGGTACGCGCCGAGGGCGCGTTCATGGAGCGAGAGGGCGAGGCTGGACACTG
Source organism: Kiritimatiellia bacterium (assembly GCA_017999015.1). Taxonomy (GTDB): domain Bacteria; phylum Verrucomicrobiota; class Kiritimatiellia; order RFP12; family UBA1067; genus DUPH01. The sequence goes on along the minus strand of JAGOBZ010000542.1, from coordinate 2,016 downwards.
CGGACCGAGGAGCAGGGCGCGAGCCAGCGGAAGGCGGACGGACACGGAAGCGTTAACCGCGAAGAACCTAGCGTGGCTCCGCCGCAACCGAAGGGGCAGAATGATGAACCACGGATTTCACGGATGGGCACGGATTCCGGGGGCCCATCTGTGGATTCCGTGTGATCCGTAGTCAACTTTCCCGACAGGGCGTAACATCGGGAAATCGTGCACAGAATGCAGCGTTTGCAGGAATAGCTGCGCAGAGATCACAGAGAGAAGGGAGGACGTGGTCGAACGGGAATCGTTCTCTGCGCTCTTTGCACAGCTATCTCTCAGAAGCGTCTCCTTTTTGCACGGTTTTCCTATGCGGCAAGGCGGGTGAGTTGCGGAGTGCTGGCCTTGGCTGCGGCGAGCACGACGGTGGCGATTTGGCGGGCTTTGACTGTGACGCGGTAGCGTTGGGTGCGCCCGATCTTGGCGAGCAGCCCGTGGGCGCGCAGCCAGCGCAGCAGTCGGCCGACGCGGCCGGCGATCTGTTTGTCGGTGAGCCCGGAGGGCAGGACGGGCGCCAGCGCCTCGCGCAGATCGCGATTGCGCAGCCCGTGGAGATGGAACTCGGCGCGGTTGAACGCTCCGAGCAGTGCTTGGTCGAGTGCGGCGAAGGGGCGCAGCGCGCGGTGGCGACGTCCATTGCGCATGATCGGCCGGCAGACCGGGGCGAGCGTCGCCGCCAGGTCGGTATCGCAATCGACCGCGGCGAGGGCCGCGAAGTGCCGGTCGTTGGCGGCGCGGCTGACTTGGGCGCGCCGGGGGAGGTCGGCGACGGTGCGCCGCAGCTGGCGCCAACTCTTCGGGCCGGACGGGGTGCGCTCGCTGGCTCGATACACATTGAAGGCAGCCGGTTCGTTGATCGTCACCTCCGAGCGCAGGACCGAGCCCTTGTCGTAGAGCTTGATCGAGTTGAGGTCGACCCAGTGCTTGACGCGCACGCCCGGCTCGCGGCGACGGCGGTCGGTCTGCACCTGCGACTCGCCGGGGTGGGTGCGGCCGAGGAAACGCAACACGTCCTCGGCTCCGAAGCTCATCACGCTGTGATGGACCAGATGCGGATACACCGATTCCAGGGCCGCGCGGTCGCGGAACATCACATCGGTGGACTGTTCGGTCTGATGCGCCGTCCAATAGTAATCCACCGGCAGGATGCGATGAAGCAGGCCGTGAGTGGGATGGCATTGTTCGACCAGTGGATCGAGCAGCCGGTCCCAGCGGGTGTGCCACTGGGCTTGGCACAGGGCTTGGGCCCGCTGCGGGTCCGCGAGCTCGGTGAAGCAGTTGTCCCGCCGGACGAACGCGAGTCCCTCGGCCTGCATCTGCCGCGAGAGCCATTCCCGGCCGTTGAGGCAGACATGGATCAGGAAGGGGAACCAGGTTTGCAGCCGCAGATGCAGCAGGCCCAGCTGCGGATGGATCAGGTAGAAGTAGTAGTGCAGGCATTTGCGCCACTGCAGCTCCAGGCGCAGCTGCCGGGTGGCACGGTCGCCGCGCACCGACCACGCCCGGCACGGCTCGACCGCACTGAGGATCGCCACCAGCCCGTCCTGCACGCCATCGCGCCGGCGGATCTCCTCGATGAGCGACTCCTTGCTGGTGCGTCCGCCAGGCAGGTACAGCAACGGCCGCGCCGTATCCGCAGCCAGCGCCTCCGCGCAGTGCCGGATGTGCCCGGTGACCTCGGTCACATGTCCGGCGAAGTCCTTCCAGAGCACCCCGGCCTTCGAGAGGTACTCCTTCATCACCGAGGGCATGTACAACGACCGCAGACTGCCCTGCAGCCGCAAGCGGTCCCAGCCGCTGATTACTCCAGTGACTTTGTCGGCGTGGCGTTGCACAAACTCCGCCACGCCCCGGCCGTGGCCCGCACAGATGTCTTGAGTCTTCACACACCAGCTCTGGCACCGCGGCCGGCGGCCTGCCACTCTCTTTGCCAACCGCCGCGCCGCCTGCTCCCTTCGGTTGCGGCTCGGCCGCGCTAGG
>JAGOBZ010000066.1 GCA_017999015.1 Kiritimatiellia bacterium | reverse complement strand
GCGCCGGCAGCGGAGCCCCGTTTCATCTTTGCGTTCCCCGACAGCAATCTCCCGCGCCGCATGATCAGCGAGGCGCTGCGGTTCGCCGCGCCGTCCACGCAGACTGTCGCGCGGATCGGAGACGGCGCGGCCTTCGCCTCGTCCGCCACCGCACACGGTCTATGCGTGCAGACGTTTCTGCTGCTCGCCTATGGCGCAGAGGCGGTGGAGGTCGATTTCCTGAGAGCCGCGCATGAAACGCCCGACTGGTTTGCCGGCGTCTATTTCAGCGAACTGACCTTCTGGCGCCCCTTCCTCCAGGCCTACGCCCGCCACAACCGAGAGACGCGCCCCGGCGGGCTCCTCCCCTTCCGTGCGCAGAGCGAAGCCGCACTCAAACCGCGCACGCTTCCCGGCACCCTCTATGCGGCGGACGCGCTCGCGCCGCTCGGCCTGCCGGTCTGTCCCGGCTCGCCCTATCCGGTCGGCTACCTGCTCACCGCCGCGAATGTCGCCGGCATGAGCGACGTGGAGCTGCAGCGCGTGCTCTCGGGCGGCGTGCTGCTGGACGGCACCGCGGTCGCCGCCCTGCAGACGCGGGGCGCCGGCGCAAGCATCCAGATGGGCGCGCGCCCGCGCAGCGCGCAACAGGTTGTCGAGGAGTTCACGGACGACGAGCTGAACGTCAACCGCGTGGGCTATGTCTGGCGCCCGCAGGCTCTGGAGGACAGCACGTTTGCGCTTGTCCCGTCGAACGACGCGGCGCGGGTGATCGGGCGCTACCGGGACGCGCAGGGCAAGATCCTGGAAGCCGCCTCTGTCCTGATCGAGCTGCCCACAGGCGGCCGCCTCGCGGCTTTCGGCTTTGACGGTTTTTCGCCGTATGCGAGCGAGGCGCGGCGGCGGCAACTGCTGCTGGCGGCCGACTGGGTGGCGCAGAACCGCCTGCCGGTTTTTGTGGAAAACGCCGCGCAAGCGGTTGTCATCCCGCGCGTGTCGATGGCCGGCGATCTGCGCAGCGTGGCGCTTGTGAACGCCTCGATCGACACGCAGCCGCCGGCCACGCTGCGCCTGCGCGGCTGCCGCGAAGGCATCACGCACGTCGAGTGGCTGACGCCCAAAGAGAAGCCGGTGCCGCTCGCTGTGCGTTGGGAAGGCCAGGAGGCGCTGATCACGCTGCCCGCCGTCGGCCCCTGGCAGGCCGGCTGGCTGCGCCAGGTGGAGTGAGGGGACTGCCCCTCACCGATTGAGTGCATGCACCCCCGCTTCGGCGCACTTTTTCACACACTTGATCTCATGAGGTTCTCTATTTCAGCACCTTGCGCAGGCGCTGCATCGCCTCTTCGACGTTCTCGCGGCTGTTGAAGGCGCTGATGCGGATGAAGCCCTGACCGCAACGGCCGAAGCCCGCGCCGGGCGTTGTGACCACCTGCGCGCGCTTCAGCAGCTTGTCGAAGAACTTCCAGGAGTCCTTGCCGACGTTGACCCAGATGTACGGGCTGTTCTCGCCGCCGGTCATCGCAAAGCCGAGGTCGGCCAGCGTGCTCCGGATCAGCGCGGCATTGCCGAGATAGAAATCGACGAGCGCGCGCGTCTGCGCCTTGCCCTCAGGCGAATAAACGGCCTCGGCCGCGCGCTGGATCGGATACGAGACGCCATTGAACTTGGTAGTGTGGCGGCGGTTCCACAGCGGATGCAGCGCCACCGCCTCGCCTTTTTTGGTGTAGGCCATCACCGACTTTGGCACCACCGTGAAGGCGCAGCGCGTGCCGGTGAAACCGGCCGTCTTGGAGAAGCTGCGGAACTCGATCGCCACGTCGCGCGCGCCTTCGATCTCGTAGATGCTGTGCGGCAGCGCCGGATCGCGGATAAAGGCTTCGTACGCGGCGTCAAACAGGATCAGCGCCTTGTTCGCCCGCGCGTAACGCACCCAGGCGGCGAGCTGCTCGCGCGTGGCGGTCGCGCCGGTGGGATTGTTCGGGAAACAGAGGTAGATCAGGTCGACCGGCTGCTCGGGCAACGCGGGCACAAAGCCGTTTTCAATCGTGCTGTCGAGATAGACCAGCCCTTTGTAGCGGCCTTTGGCGGCCTTGCCCGTGCGCCCCGCCATCACGTTGGTGTCGACGTAGACCGGATACACGGGATCGGGAATGGCGATCGTCACCTTGTCGGCGAAAAGCTCCTGGATGTTCGCGGTGTCGCACTTCGAGCCATCGCTCACAAACACCTCGTCCGAGTCAATCGGGGCGCAGCGGGCCTGGTAATCGTTCTGCGCGATGGCCTGGCGCAGGAAATCGTAGCCCTGCTCCGGACCATACCCGCGGAAACTCGCGCGCGCGGCCATCTCGTCCACCGCCGTGTGCAGAGCCGCGATGCAGGCCGGCGGCAGGGGCTCGGTCACATCACCGATGCCGAGACGGATGACCTTCTTCGCGGGATGCTCGGCCTGATAGGTTTTCACCCGCTTGGCGATTTCGGAAAAGAGATAGGAGGATTGCAGCTTGGCGTAATGCTCATTCACTCGGATCATGGTGTGCGTTCCTTTCATTCACGTCAGGAGACAGGCGGCGCCGCCGACGCATCGTCGCGGACCGGCGTCAGCACCCAGCGTTTATTGTACCAAAACCATTGTTCAGGCGCCTGCCGGATAGCGGCGTCGACGCTCGCCAGGACAGCCTGCGTGATGCGCCGGGCGTCCTCTTCTTTGTTCAGCGAGGGATCGGGGAAGATGGCGGGGAGATGATCAAAGCCGTGGCGCCCCCATCCCTCTCGCCGCAGGATCGCCGGGATGACCGGCACGCGGGCGGTGATCGCGAACATGGCCATGCCGCGCCCGACATTGGCGGTCGCGCCAAGAAACGGCACCTTCAGGTCGGGCGTATAGACCCGCACATCCGGCAGGATCGCCAGCACGTTGCCGCCGCGCAGCAACTTGATGATCTGTTTGAGCGTGCCGCCGCCGCGCTCGAGGATGGTCATGCCCGATTCGCGCTGGCGGTTAATCCACGCATTCACCAGCGGATTCTTCTGTTTGCCGGCGATGCTGAACATCCGGATGCCGTAGCGGTGGCAGGCCCAGCCGGCGAGATCCCAGTTGCCCATGTGCGGCACCGCGATGACGGCGCCCCCGTGTTGCGCGATCAACGCCTGAACCGCGCCGATGTGGTCGCGGAACGCCGGTATGTGCCGGTCGATCCAGGCGAGGTCGATACGCGGCGCCCGCATCATCTCCACGCTGTTGAACGCCATATTCCGCAGGGACAGCCAGGCGATCCGGCGCACCGACCGGGCGGGCGTCGCGGTGCCGAACACCTCGCGGATGCGCCGCGCCGTCTCGCGCCGCCGGAAGCGGAACAGGTGGAAGGCGAGCGCGGCAGCGCCCCAGGCCACCGCCAGCGCCGCGCGGTAAGGCAGCACAGCGAGCAGGCCGGCCACACCGCGCAGCGCACCATACTCCACGAGATGTCGGACCCGATATCGCATGAGTGCTTAGTAACTGACGACCGCCAAAGGCTGGCCCTTCGCCACCACGGCACCGTGCTCGACCAGGAACTTCACCACCTTGAGCGGCTTATCCGCTTTGATCTGATTGAAGAGCTTCATGGCCTCCACAATGCAAAGCGGATCGCCGGCCTTGAGGCTGTCGCCTTCTTTGGAGAGTTCTGGTTTGCCCGGCCCGGCGGAGCGGTAAAAGGTCCCGTTCAGCGGCGCGTTGACCGTGGGCCCCTGCGGAGCGGCGTCCGCCGCTTTCACAGGCTTCGCTGCGGGGGCCGCGACCGGAACGGTGGAAGGCGGCGTCAGGACGGGTGCGGCTGCGGTCGGCAGGGCAACCGGTCCCGCGCCCTGCACCAGGCCCGCAAGCGACGCCACGAAGCGGCCGATCTCGGCGAAGCGTTGCGTCTCGGAATCGGCCTGGACTGCAGGCGAGGGTTCTTCCGTCTTCGCTTGCGCCTCCGCTTTCTGGGCGCCGCGTTCTTCGATGTCAGCCGGAATCGCATCGCGCTGCTCGGCCGGTTTGGCACGCCATTTGAAGTAACCGAGCGCCACTTCCGGGAAGAGACAGTATGACAGGATGTCCTCCTCCTTCTCGATCAGCTTGGGCTCGATCTGCGCGGCGGCGTCGGCCAGACCGGGCTTGAGCAGATCGGCCGGGCGGCAGGTCACCGGCTTCTCGCCGTTGAGGATCTGCTTTGCCAGCTTGGGGGTGATCGGGGCGGGTGAACGGCCGTAGAGGCCCTTGACGTAGTCGCGCGTTTCCTGGGTGACCATCTCATAGCGTTTGCCGGCCAGCACGTTGAGCACGGCCTGCACGCCGACGATCTGGCTGGTCGGCGTGACGAGCGGCGGATAGCCCATGTCGGCGCGGGTGCGCGGCAGCTCTTCGAGCACTTCAGGCAGGCGGTCGAGCGCGCCCTGCTGCTGGAGCTGCGAGCGCAGGTTCGAGATCATGCCGCCCGGGATGTGGTGTTCCAGCACGTCGGCGTCCACCGGCTCCACCGCGCCGGCGGAAGAGGGCTGGCGCACCTTTTTGAGTGCGCGGAAATGCGCGTTGACTTTCGCGACCTTGGCGTGGTCGAGTCCGGTCGTGAAGCCTTCGGCTTCCAAAATCGCCACCAGCGTCTCGGTGGGCGGCTGCGAAGAAAAACCGGACATGGTCGAGACGGCGGTATCGACCGCGCCGGCGCCGGCCTTGACTGCGGAGAGGTACATCGCCACCGCCATGCCGCTGGTCATATGAGAATGCAGTTGGACCGGCACCTTCACCGCTTTAACAAGCGCGCCAACCAATTCCGTGGCAGCGGCCGGCGTCAGGATGCCGGCCATGTCCTTGATGCAGAGCGTGTCGATACCCATCGCCACCTGCTCCCTGGCGATCGCCACAAAATTATCGACGGTATGCACCGGGCTGAAGGTGTAGCAGATCGTGCCTTGCGCGTGGCCGCCGTACTTCTTGACGGCCTGGATGGCCCGTTCGAGGTTGCGCGTGTCATTCAGCGCGTCGAAGATGCGGAAGATGTCCATACCATTCTCGCAGGCCAGCGCCACGAAACGTTCCAGCACATCGTCCGGATAATTCTTGTACCCGAGAATATTCTGACCGCGCAACAGCATTTGCAGCGGCGTTTTTTTGCAGACTGACTTCAACTGGCGCAGGCGCTCCCAAGGATTTTCGCGCAGGAAACGCAGGCAGACATCAAAGGTGGCGCCGCCCCAACACTCCAAGGAATAGTACCCCGCACTGTCCACCTCCTCGGCAACGGCGAGAATGTCGTCGGTGCGCATGCGGGTCGCCCAGAGCGACTGGTGCGCATCACGCAAGGTGGTGTCAGTGATGCGGATCCGCGGCGCGGTCGCGGCGGCTGCCGCTGTCGTTTTTTTCTGCTCGGCTTTTTTCATAAGAGGATCGTTCTCCAAAGACTCCTGATGCGGGTCAAGAAAAGAAACTCTTATTGTGACATTTCGCAAAAAAATGTCACGCGCCTTTTTTCCAGAATTGCACTTGACAAAATAGACACGATGTGTCTACTATATGGACATGACAACGGTTAACACAGCCACACTCAAACAAAAACTCAGCCACTACCTGGGTCTTGCGCGCCAAGGCAAGGAAGTGCTGATCACCAGTCATAAGCGCGTGATCGCGCGCCTTCTGGCTGATGATGGCGAGGCCGGCAGGCTTCCGCTCGTGCCCCCTGCCCGTTCGGCTTCGGAACTCAAGGAGATCGGTGGTTTCGGTCTCGACACCGACCCCGTCAAACAACTCATTCAGGAAAGAAAAAAAAGATGACCGTTTATCTCGATTCGACCCTCGTCATCCGGCAACTGGTCGGGACCAAGTCCCCTTGGCCGGGCTGGGGCGCATGGGACGCCGCTTACGCCAGCGCCTTGATGCGCACGGAGTGTTACCGCACCGCCAACCTGCTGCGCCTCTCCGGCAAACTGGATGACGAGCAGCGCGCCCGGCTCGGCACCTGGATCGAGCGGGTCTGCGAAAGCGTCACGATCGTGCCGGTCACCGACTGCGTGCTGCGCCGTGCGGCCGACGCCTTCCCCACGGCTGTCGGCGCGATGCAGGCCATCCACCTCGCGACCCTGCTTGAGCTCAAGGCCGCGCACAACATCACCTGCCTCGTGGCTACGGCGGACGACGAGCTGCTGCGGGCGGCCGAAAGCATGGGCTTCGGGGACGCGCTGAACGCGCCGCCGAAAACCGCGCCGGAGGCGAAAGATGCCGCGCCAGAGCCTACGGATGCCGCGCCCAGTACGCCTTGCAGCTAAAAAATTCCGGACAGGATTACATCATTCACGTGATGGAGCCGCTTTGCTCCAATCAGGTTAATCCTGTAATCCTGTCTGGAAAAAACACTCGTCTACTGTTTTTGCAGACTACCGGTCGGCCGTAACGCCGAGCCGCATCCAGGGCAGGACCGCCTCCGCGTTCGCGTCGTAATTAAAAACCGTAAACCCGGACAGTCCCAATTCGCGCGTGATCGCGATCTGCTCGGCGAGTTTCGCCGCGTCGTGCGGATCTTTCCAACAGGAAAGACCGATTCCCGGGTAAAGGGGCACCTTGGCCGCGAAAGCTTTTTGCAGGCTCACGATGTTGCGGAAGGAGGCGTTCGAATCGACGTAATCCATCGGGCAGACGAAATCCAGCCACCCCTGCTCGCACCACATGCCCCAGTCCTGACCGATGCTGTCGCGGTCCATCGGCCAGTTACGGAACACCGCCGCAGAGACCTGCACGGACGGACGTATCGCGTGGGCCTCATGCGAGACACGTCTCACCACCGTATCGATGTTGGCTCGCCTGAACGCGAGCCAGGCCGCCCTGACCTCCTCGTTCTGACGCGTATCCTGCGGCCATTGCGCCACCGGCCGGCCGAGTTTGGCTTCAAAGCGGGCGCGGCATCCGTCGCAGAAACAGGCGTTGCCGTCCGGATAGCGGATGTAGTCGAAATGGACTCCGTCCACTTTGTACACGCGGACGATTTCCAGCATCGAGGCAACCTCCAGCTCTTGATTGTCAGGATGAGAGGGACACAGCCAGCTCTCCTTGACCTCGCCGCTGAAAAGTTTCTGCACGCGGCCTTCGCGCACCATGCGTTCAACAAACTCTTTCGGCGCATGGCTCGACATGTTCCAATTGACCTTCCACACATGGCACGCCACGCCGTATTTGCGGCATGCCGTTAGACACTGCTCAATCTGGTCGCCGCGTTCCGCCAACTCCCCGTAAGCCGGCAGCACCTTCGACGGATAGTAAGCCGTCCCGCCCCACAGCATATTGGGCAGGATCACGTTGAAGCCGTTCTCTTTCAGAAAGCGGATGGAGTCGTCCCAGTTCTGACCGCGAAGCCCGAACGCACTGTGGCACCAGAAAGCGCGGTGTTCGCCCGCACGCGGCTTACGCGTCAGGAACCAGGCACGCCGCGCGGCCTGGGCCGCCTGTCCGCTGGCCGCCAGACTCTCATGCCACTTATCCGCTGTAAAATGTGCAGTCGCCTCGCGCCGCGCCGCATCGGCCTGAGCCAAGGCCTCACGCGCGGACTGCGAGGGTTGTCCCCCTTCGATCGCGGCACGTAAGGCCGCGAAATCCGATGCCCCGCCGATGACGCCGATCTGCGCCAACGCCCGTTCCGCCAATTTCCGCCAAATGTCCGGCACCAGTTCTCCGGCCAGTGCGCGCATCAACGCCAGCGCAGCCTCCCCCCCGTCGCCGAACCACACATGGCCCAGGAAGGCGCCTGCCGAAGTCACCGTCAGCGCCGGATGCGGCGTGTCGCGCCCTTGGCCGTCACGCCAGACCGCCGACACGCGTGCCGATTGTCCCTCCAGCGGAGCGGCCAGCGTGGTGCGCCACGACGCCTGCGGCGCAAAGTCGGGTTGTTCCGGCATTCCCTGCGCGGTGCGCGCGAACCCCGCGAAAGAGGCCGGTTCGGCCACCACGCTGCCTGTCACGCGCAACCCCAGCAGCTTACCGATCTCCGCGGGCAGCGAATAGCAAGCCAACAGCTTGCCCCCTCCGCCCACATAGGTCCGGAGCTGCTCCGCCGCCGCCGCAGACACACGCGGATTATAGGGCAGCACCACCAGTTTGATTCCCGCGAACAGCTCCGGCGCAAGATCGGAGTCGGCCACCTGCACCGAATCGATGCCCAAACGGTCAAAGGTCCTGGACACCGTTGCGGCATACTGACCGAAAGCTTTCCCCTCGCCGCCGCTGCCGGAGACATTCGAATCGGCCCGCACCACCAGCACTTGCGGCGGCCCTCCGGCAAAGCCGAGATTCGCGATCGCGCACAGCGTGTCCTGATCACGCCCACGCCAGCCTGAAAGGCGGATCGCGTCGACCGCCCCCCATCCCGCACACGAACCTTCAATACGCGTATCCGCCTTATCGATCACAATCCGCTGCCATGCACCGGCAAGGTCCGGACAAAATGAGGCGTGATACCAACCGCCGCCGCTGCGGAAATAAAGACTGAACGAGGTGAACGGCTCCAATTCACGACAATAGAAATCGAACTGGATGCCGCGGCTGCCGCGCAAATCCACTTTGGCCCTGATGTCCCAACTGACCCTTTCATGGCGCGTTCCCTTAAAGTTGACCGGCAGCCGGACATATCCCGCGGCGTCCCATACCGCAGGCGGCGTGCCCTTCATCGGCTCCGTCAGCTTCCGCACCTCCGCGGCATCGCCACGCATCGCTTGCCACTCCGGAAACACACGCTCCGCCGCCGGCGGACGGGGCAAATCCTGTGCCCGTGCACCAGCCAGCATGCATGCAACAACCACTCCCCCCAGCATCTCCAGTCGTCTCATAAGCAAAGCTCCTTATACTGCTGGATACGTTAGACCATTCGCTCTGGCCTGTCCAGATGCAATCGCGGGACCGCGCCAAAGAACCGATTACGGCATTGACAGGCCGTGTCCGTTGCTCTATCCTCCCGCCACATTTTGCACCGGTTATCGGAAGCCCGTGAAAATCGGGCGCGGTCGCGCCGCTGTAATCGGCTACAAGCCCCCACACGCCATTTCCCTCCGGGAGAGAAGGCGGGGGCGAGGTCAAGCCGTAAGCCAGAAGACGGACCGGATGCAAGCTGCGGCACTCCTTCGCGCATGAGGAGCCGAAGTCCGTCGTCCGGCCGTTTCCGGACCCGCTTCCGCTCTCGCCTCGCGGCCTCGCGCGCGTTGGACCTGCCACAACCTTCGCGCAAGAGGATACGTATCATGACGCCGTCTCTCCGCTTCACCGCCGCCACCTTCGCGGCGTGCCTGGCCGCAATCCGCCTGACTTCTTTCAGCCAGACCGCACAACCTCCGGAAATCTCGCCAACGGCATCGCCCGACTCCAACGCCATCCCCCCGATCATCGTGCAGGCCAGCCGGACCGGCAAAACCCCGTTGCAGATGCCCGCGTCCGTACAGGTTATCACCGCGCGGGAAATCGCTGACTCCGGCTGTTCGTCGACTGCCGACGTGTTAGAAAAGCGCGGCGGACTTTTCCTGCGTTCGGTCAACAGCAACCCGACACTCACCCAACTCTCGCTGCGCGGATTCGGCGACAACTCTTTCGGCCGCGTCCTGATCCTCGTCAATGGCGAGCGTCTCAACAACCCCGACATGTCCTCGCCCAGCCTGCTGCGCATTCCGGTCGCCTCGATCTCGCGCATCGAAATCGTACGCGGCCCGCAAACCGTGCTGCACGGCGATTTCGCATCGGCCGGCGTGGTCAACATCATCACGGATGACGCGACCGCCGAACCGCAGACCACGCTCGGCGCCTCGGCCGGCGCCTACGACACCTATTCGGCCTTCGCCAACACCACCGGCGCCTTCGGCGAGGACGGCGTCGCCTACCGCGCCAGCGCCGACTGGGAGAAGTCCGGCGGCTACCGAGACAACAGCGATTATGAAACCTACGAACTGAACGCCGCGTTGCGCAAAGAGTTCGGCGAAGACCGCTTCCTGTCGCTCTCCGCGTTTTATCACGATGCCGACTACGGCCTGCCCGGTTCCCTTTCCCGCACGCGCTACCTCAATGCGCCGCGCAGCAGCGCCACCCCGCGCGACCGGAGCGAACTGGAAAGTTTCGGCCTATGCCTGGGCGGCCGCACGACCGCCGGCGCGGACGGCACCTTCGACCTCACCGTCACGACCAGCCGCCGCGAGACCGACAGCCGCTGGCTCAGCCCCTCCAGCCTAGCCCTCTACGGCAGCGAGATCGATTCATTCGCGGTGCTGCCGCATTACACGCTCGACTCACGCATCGCCGGCCATCGGTCGGTCCTCACGCTCGGCACCGACATCAGATATGACACGACCGCTTTCTCATCCGATTACCTTTCGCCCTTCTACACCTCGCTGCTGGACTGGGAGTACGACCGCGCCAGCCTCGCCGGTTACGCGCAGGATGAATTCTTTTTCACCGACGACCTCTCACTGACGCTCGGCGGGCGGACCGAGTGGTTTGACAACCGCGTCCGCAACACCGCTTCGGCCTCATCCTTCAGCACACGCGAATCGGCCTTAGAAGCCGCTTTGCTCTACCGTCCCGGCGAAAACGCCAAAGTCTACGCGAAAGCCGGACGCTTTTACCATGCGCCTTTCATCGATGAAATTTTCGCGGGCGCAGGTACGCCAAATCTCGCGCTCGCCCCGGAAACCGGCCTCAACCTCGAGATCGGCACAGAGGCGCGCATCGCCAGCGAATGGCTGGCTGCGCTGTCGCTCTACCACATGACGCTGGAAGACGAGATCTATTACGATCCCGCTGTCTACCAGAACCGCAACTCGCCGGGCGACACGCGCCGCATCGGCCTCGACGCCGCACTGCGCTGGTCGCGCGCGCGGGTCGGATCCTTCGCGCTCGCCTACGGCGCTGTGCGCTCCGAGTTCACCGGCGGCCCGTATGACGACAACCGCATGCCACTCGTGCCGACGCAAACCCTCGGCGTCAACGGCGACTATTACCTGCTGCACACGCTCGCACTCATGGGCGGGCTGCGCCATGTCACGCGCCAGTACCTCGGCAGCGACTTCAACAACGGCGCGGAACCGCTCAAGGCCTACACGCTGGTCGATTGCGGTCTGCGCTATGAGCCCACCTTCATCGAAGGTCTGCGCGTGACGCTGGGCGTCGACAACCTGTTCGGCCGCGACTATTGCGATTACGCCGGCTGGTCCAGCTACAGCGGTGCCTACTATTACCCCGGACGAGGACGTTTCTGGAAAGTCGGTGCCACATTCACCTTCTAACCGCAAGGCGGGCGGGACGAGCGCCGGCTCGTCCGGGCAAGCAGACGCTTGCCCCTGCCATCGCCACGTAAAACCGATCGTATGACAACCACGTGTTTCAAACCTATCCGCGAAC
>JAGOBZ010000541.1 GCA_017999015.1 Kiritimatiellia bacterium | reverse complement strand
GTCCAGGTGTCCACCAACGGCGCGGTGATCGACTCCTCGCTCGCCGCCTACACGGTCGCGCAAGATCTCCTCACCGATCCGGCGCTCGCCGGCGCGGCAGACGGCGGTCTGCTCAAGCTCGGCGCGCACGCGCTCGGCCTCACCGGCTCCGGCAACACGTTCCGCGGCCCCGTCCGCGTGAACGCCGGCCTGCTCCGCGCGCGTCTCGGCGGCACCAACGATCTCGCCGTCGCCGAGGGTGCGGCCTTCGACGCCTTGGGCGATCGCTGCACGGTCGGTGATCTGACCGGCACCGGCACGCTCAGCAACGGCGTGATCGCGGTCGTCGGCACCCTCGACCCCGGCACCAACGGCGCACCCGCCGGTGCCGCGATGACCGTGCAGCATCTCGCCTTGACAGGCGGTGCCGTCCTGGCCTGCCCGTGGAGCACGAACAGCCTCGGCCAGATCACCTGTGACAGCGTGGCCGTGACCGGCTCGCTGACCGCCGAAGGCCCCGGACGCTTCGACCTCGGCCGCACGGAGGCGGCGCCGATCCCGATGCCCTTCAGCCTGACGGTCATGACCTACGGATCGTTCTCTGGCTCCTTCGCCGGGTGGAAGGCGGTCAACACCGGCCTGCCCGAGGGCAAGGCCACCACAACCCTGGTTGAAACGGCAGCCGGCCGGGTCACGCTGCATGTGCGTTACAGCGGCACCCTCCTGTTGGTACAATAGGACACCCAAAGTCCCGTCCGCCCGCCAACCACACAAAGGACACCATGAAAAACAGGCCTTGCCTCACTCGCCCGCTGGCGCTCTTCCTGTTCCCCGCCGCCCTCCTCGCCGCCGCGCCGGAGGCGCGCTTCGCGGCGATGTCGCCGGAGGAGCTCCGCGCGTATGAACGCGACACCCTGCAGCGCGTCGCCGATCTCTCGCTGATCCCGCCGGTCATCAACACCGACCCGCTGCCGAAATACGATTACGACCGGCTGGATTACGGCATGACCATCGGCATCGCGCGCACCCCGCGCGGCCGCCTGTGGGCCGTCTGGGTGGGCGGCGAGGACGGGCCCAAGGCCTTTATGGTGGGTGCCACAAGCGATGACGACGGCGCAACCTGGTCCAAGCCGCGCTTCGCGGTGGACAGCCAGGCCCCGCACCTGCCGCTCCCGCGCAGCGTGATTGTCGGCAACATCTGGACCGCGCCGGACGGACGTCTCTGGTTCTTCTTTGACCAGACCATGAACCACTACGACGGGCGCCAGGGCGTGTGGGTGTCGGTCTGCGACAACCCGGACGCCGAGAAGCCCGCGTGGTCCGCGCCCAAACGGATCTGGCACGGCGCGGTCCTCAACAAGCCCACGATCCTCGCCAACGGCGAATGGCTATTGCCTGTCGAATTTCCCGCTTTCGCCGGCAGCGGACCGATGCGCTTCGCCAACACCGAGTTGGAGCCGCTGCGCGGCGCTAACGTCCTCGTCTCGGCGGATCAAGGCCAAACCTGGACGCGGCGCGGCTGCGTGAGGTTCCCTAAGCCCAACTGGGATGAACACATGTTTGTGGAACTCAAAGACGGCCGCATCTGGATGCTGGCGCGCACCGGCGGCGATGTCATGCAGAGCTTCTCGCGGGACGGCGGCCGGACATGGTCCGCGCCCCAACCCGCGCCCTTCAAACACCCCGTGGCGCGCTTTCATGTCCGCCGCCTCGCCTCGGGACGCATCCTGCTGATTAAACACGGACGAACCATCGACACCCATGAAGGGCGTTCGCTGCTCACCGCCTGGCTCTCGGAAGACGAGGGGCAGACGTGGTCAGGCGGCCTGATGCTTGACGAGCGCAAAGGCATCTCCTATCCCGACGGGTTCCAGGCGCCGGACGGCACGCTCTATGTCTCATACGACCGCAATCGCGCCTCGGATGGCGAAATCCTGTTCGCGCGCTTCACCGAGGCGGATATTCTCGCCGGCAAACTGGTCAGCCCTGACTCTAAACTCAAGGTCCTTATCGCCAAACCTCTCAACCCCCGGAAAAAATAATTCCCATGCCGATACGCCTCTGCCTGTTCGCCATCTTTTGCTCCCTGTTCTCCCGCGCCGCTGCCCCCTCCTTCGAAGCGGACAGTGGCACGGTCGAGCCGTTCACGCTGGGGGCCACGCTCTTCTCAGACCGCGCCTACACCGCGCTCGCGGTGCCGCCCGTACTCACTGGGGCGCGCTTCATCCGCGTATCAATTGACACCGTGCAGACGCTTGTCTGTACGCAGCCCGGCACCCTCTATGCCGTCACCCCGGCCGACCACCCTGCGAACAGCCTGGCGGACGAACTGCGGGCTGACGGCTTCGAGCAGCTCCCCGAACGCCCGTTGCAACTCTTCGGCGCCGCACCGGAAGACCGCGCGCTCATTTTTCGCAAGCCGTTCGCCGCCGGCGAAACCCTTACCGCGCGGAAATGGGTGATCCTCTTCGCTCACGGCGACCTGCGCCTCTCTCTTTTACCCTCTTCTTCGCGACCACTGGGCGGTCGCGAAAACTGGCGCGAAAACGACGGCGCAACCCTCCCC
>JAGOBZ010000540.1 GCA_017999015.1 Kiritimatiellia bacterium | reverse complement strand
AACCCGGTCACAAAGAAGCGCGACTTGATCGCCACCCACGCCTGCGGCTCGCCCACGGGCACCGTCGTGCGCTCCGGCATGCCGGCGGCCGACACCTTGCCGCCGCAGCCGAAGCCACCGCCCGGCGTGCCGCCCACGAGATACTGCTTGGTGGCCTTCTCCTTGTCCCAGTAACGCACCTTGGCCTTGGCGAAAACGGGCAGCGAATCGATAGACAGCATGTCGTTCTTGGAGGCGCCGCGCTGCATGGCGCCGATCGCCACGCTGTTGGTGCCGAGCCGCGCCAGGTCCGCGCCCCCGTTGCGCAGCGTGTCCGTGACCTTGACCTGATAGCCGTCCAACAGTTCGATGCGGCGCGTCAGCGCCAGGCCCTGCGCCGTCGCCGCAGAGAAGACGGCGGCCTTGCCGCCCTCCTCGCGCGTCACGTTATAGGCCGCGTTCGGGGCGAGTCCCGGCAGGCCGGACCATTCCAGACCCGGCGCATTCGCGAAATCGAACGTGACCGACGGATTGCGGTCCGACGCCTTGCCCGGCTCGCTCAGGAAACGGTTCAGCGTGACCCGCTTGATCACGGCACCGTGCGACGAGACCGCGAGCGTCACGTCGCCGCCGTTCAGGGTGACGGTTTCCTCCGGCTGCGCGGGCGGGGCCGGGTGCGCGGCCTCCGGCTGCGGCGTTTCGGGCGCGGCGGTCAGCGCGGTCGGTTTCGCGGGCAGCGTTCCGGCGGGATCGGCCGTCTCGCCGGCCGGCGGCGGCGTCTTCAACGCCGCCTCGCGTGCGCGTCCGGCCGCCTGCTTGTTGCTGTAGAACATCCACCCGACCAGCGCCAGGCCCAACAGAATCGCGATGATCCGCTCTTGCTTATTCATAGTCCCTCAAAACCGGTTAAGGCCTTTTTGGCGGCACCGGGTCATAGCCCGACGGCCCGAACGGCCGGCAGCGCATCACGCGCCGCAGCGTCAGCCAGCATCCCTTGATAACACCATGCGTCCGGAGTGCCTCGATACAGTAGGCGGAGCAGGTCGGCTCGAACCGGCAGCACTGCCCGAGATGCGGCGACAGCACCACCTGGTAAGCCCGCACGAGCAGGATCAGCGCCCCGCTTACTACCCGGCTGATGGCGGCCATGATCCGGTTCATGCGCGCCCTCCGTCATCGCTGCCCGGAACGGTCCGCATCGGCCGCCCGGCCCATCACCTTCGCGCGTGCGTACGCCGCCTCAAGATCCCGCATGACCTCCTGGCAGCGCTTGCCGGCGATCCCCGCGCGCGCGATTAAAATCACGTCCACATCCGGCGCCAAACGGTGCCGGCTCAACCGGAACGCCTCGCGCAACAGGCGCTTGGCCCGGTTGCGGTCGACCGCGCGCCTGAACGTCCTTTTGGAAACGACAACGCCGGCCCTGCGGCCGGCGTCTGTCCCGCGCGTCACCCACATCACCAGCGTCCGTCCGTAGACAGACCGCTTCAGGGCGAAAATCCGCGCATATTTTGCGGCGTCCAGTCGGAACGGCCCGGGCAACGGCCGCGCGCCGTCCCCGTTCAGAACAGGACCGTTCATGACGCCCACAGGCATCGCCCTTACACCTGCGTCAGGCGTGCGCGCCCCTTGCGGCGGCGTGCCCGGATAATCGCACGCCCGCCTCGGGTGGCCATGCGGGCACGGAATCCGATCTTGCGCACGCGCTTGATCTTTGAAGGCTGCCACATCATCTTCATGGTTATCGTCTCCTACTTGTCCATGTGAAAAAAGGACGATCAGGTTATCACACCGCCTCGGCACGGTCAACCCACCCCAAAAAAAATCTTAATCTGTCCGACAAACGCAGCTCTGACGCAATGAGCCTCATTTAAGATGCGTCGGCCCCGCCCCGAGGCTTGACTGTAACAGGTCTTGAGGAATAAGCTACGGGCAATCCTGAAAAATCCAATTCGTCTCAACTGTTCTTGGAGGAACATATAGTGTCATTCTCTAGCACTCGCACCCTGAGTACCCTGCTTGTGTGCGCGCTTTCGTTTGTGACGTGTCTGTTGGGTGCACCGGGTGATGCGGACGAACCGTTTGAGGCCAACATCAACGCGCTTGAACAAGGCGTGGTTATCGACGGTTTTTTATTTCAGGACGGGCTGCTGTACCTGGTGCCTCCATCCGGCTTCAAGGACCGTCCTGCGCATTACCGAATCGCCGGAACGGGGGCCGAGACGAACATTGCCGTCTGTGTCACGTCAGGCGCGGATGTCAGTGTCATTTTGGACAACGTCTGCATCAACCTGTCGGGCTATGAAAACAGGCCGCCTTTTTGCGTCTCGGACGGGGCCTCGGCCGTAGTGACGCTGGCCGGCAGCAACACGCTTGTCAGCGGTTACAATTATTTGTACGCCAGCGAATACGTGCCCGGATCGGGCGTAAACCTGGGAGCGGGCTTTCAGGTCGCGGCGGGCGCGGCCGCGACGTTCACGGGCGCGGCCACGGCATCCGCGTCGCCCGTCGGGCCGGCACCGGCGTCGATGCGCTCCAGCTCGCCCGAGTCGAAGGTGACCCGCACG
>JAGOBZ010000539.1 GCA_017999015.1 Kiritimatiellia bacterium | reverse complement strand
GACGTCGATTATGACGGACGCGCCATCCTCTTCGCCCTCAAGCGCTCCGACCGCGGCGACGATTACCACCTGTACGAGATGGACGCCGCGACGCGCGACGTCCGCCCGCTGACCGAAGGGCTCGGGATCGCCGATTACGAGGGGTGCTATCTGCCGGACGGACGCATCCTCTTCAATTCCACGCGCTGTATGCAGATCGTCGACTGCTGGTGGACCGAGGTCAGCAACCTCTACCGCTGCGACCGCGACGGTCGGAATATCCTGCGGCTGACCATCGATCAGGTCCACCTCAATTACCCCGCCGTCACGCCGGACGGCCGCGTGCTCTACACGCGCTGGGAGTACAACGACCGCTCGCAGATGTATCCCCAGCCGCTCTTCCAGATGCTGCCCGACGGCACCGCCCAGGGTGCGGTGTACGGCGAAAACTCCTGGTTCCCGACCACCATCATCCACGCGCGCGGCATTCCGGGCAGCGGCAAGATCTTCGCGATCGCCACCGGACATCACTCGCGCCAGCCCGGCGAGCTGATCCTGATCGACCCGGCGCGCGGGCGCCAGGAGGCCGAGGGTGTCACGCTCGTCGCGCCGGTGCGGCCCACGAAATCAGTGACCGTCGATGCCTACGGGCAGGAGGGCGACCTCTTTGCCTATCCGTATCCGATCGACGCGCGCACGCTGCTGGTGACCTACAATCCCGATGGCTGGACGCGCGTCGACGGCAAGCGTCACGAGAACCGCATGACCGGCTTCGGCGTGTACTGGATGGATATCGACGGCCAGCGCGAGCTGCTGGTCTCGCGTCGCGGTCTGGCCTGCGGCCGTGCGGTGCCGCTGCGCCCGCGCCCGCGTCCGCCGGCCCGCCCGAGTCTCGTGGACTACGCCCGGCCGACCGGCACCTTCTATGTGCAGGATGTCTACGCAGGCCCGGCCATGGACGGCGTGGCGCGCGGCACGGTCAAGACCTTGCGCGTCATCGGCCTCGACTATCGCGCCGCGGGTATCGGCAGTAACGGCAACGGCGGACCGGGCGGCGGCGCGTTGATCTCCACGCCCCCCTCCGTGGGCAACGGCGCCTGGGACCCCAAGATCCTGATCGGCGACGCCCCGGTGCATGAGGACGGCTCGGTCTTCTTCACGGCCGAGACGCGCGCCCCGCTTTATTTCATGCTGCTCGACGATAAAGGGCGCATGGTGCAGACGATGCGGAGTTGGACCACGCTGCAGCCGGGTGAGAACGCCTCATGTGTGGGCTGCCACGAGTCCAAAAACAGTGTGCCGCTCGCCTCGGCGCGCCCGACGCGCGCGCTTGCCGCCGGACCCCGGCCGCTGGCGCCGATCTTTGGACCCCGCCGCGGCTTCAGTTTCCTGAAAGAGATCCAGCCGATCCTCAACGCCCGCTGCGCCGGCTGCCACGACGGCCGGCCCGACCGGCCCGACCTGACCGCGACGGTCGTCACCGATCCCGCCGCCAAGCGCCACTGGACACGCGCCTACCTTACGCTGACGCACGCACGACCCGATCAGAAGGAGCCGCCCGCACGCTGGCGCGGCGATCCCGACCACGCGATGCTCAACTGGGTTTCTGCCGCGTCGGCACCGCCCATCCAGCGGCCGCGATCGGCGGGCTCGGCCGCCAGCAGGCTTTTCAGCGGGATGCTGGACAAAGGGCACTGCAAGACCTTGACGTCGGTCGAGCTCGCGCGCCTCGCGCTCTGGGTCGATCTCGGCGTGCCCTTCTGCGCGGACTACACCGAGGCCGCCGCCTGGACCCCTGAAGAGTGGGAGAAGCACCGCCGTTTCATGGCCAAGCGCGAAGCCGCCGAGGCTGTCGACCGCGCCACGCTGCGCGCGCTGGCGAGAGATCTCTGACGGTCACCAAGCACACGGGAGGGGCAAGCGTCTGCTTGCCCTGGTCGAGCAGACGCTCGTCCCTCCCTGCGTTGGGCTTGCGGAGCACCGGGAGGGGCAAGCGTCTGCTTGCCCTGGTCGAGCAGACGCTCGTCCCTCCCTGTGTGGGAAAGTCCGTTATGCGTTCCCGGCGGAGGCAAGTCGCGCCGTCGCCGAATCCATGATGCGCCGGATGAGTTCCGTGTAGGAGACGCCGGCCATGCGGGCCAGGATCGGAAGGTCTGAATCCTTGGGATTCAAGCCGGCCAGCGGGTTGACCTCAAGAAACATCGGGTGCTGGTCGCTGTCACAGCGGATGTCCACGCGGCCGCCGTCGCGGCAGCCGAGGGCGCGCCAGGCGTCGAGCGCCACGCGCTCCGCCGCCGCGGCCACCGGGTCGGCCGCCGGGTCGGTCGCCGGATACGCCACGCGGTCTTCGTAGTTGCCTTTGTTGGCGTAGGAGTAGACGCCGGCCTCGGCGTTGGCGAGCAGCACGATCTCCATCGAGCCGACAATCCGCGCCTGTCGGCCGGTGCCGGTGATGCCGACTGTGAACTCGCGTCCGCCGAGGTAGGGCTCGATCAGCGCGGGCTGGCGGAAGCGCGCGACGAGGTCGTCGCAGACGGCCGCCAGGCTGTCGCGGTCGTGCACGATCGA
>JAGOBZ010000538.1 GCA_017999015.1 Kiritimatiellia bacterium | reverse complement strand
GTCACCACGTCGACCCACTTTCCGTTCTCCAGCACGGCGAGCCGGTAATCTTTCACGCACTGCGGCACCACCGGGCGCACCGGGAACTTGGGGTTGAGATCGGTGTCGAACGTCAGGCGCACGGCATTGAACGTCACCGGTTTGCCGAAGTCCAGCTCCAGCCATTGCGGCAGCGGCTGCTGCGGGTCCGACGACCAGAGGTGGCTTTCTTTGCCGACGATGCGCGAGACACCGTCGATGACATTCTCGGGCCGGTGGTCGGTGGCAAAGCGCAGCGCCGGCTCGGTGAAGAAAGCGTACTGCTGGCCCTTGACGACGGTCCACGGCCGCGTGTCGCCGCCTCCGTAAGCGCGGCACCCCTCAGACATGCTGCTGGCGACCAAAGCCCAGGAGACACCCGGCGTCCGGGGCAGCCACAGCCAGAGATACGGCTGGGTGACGGGACAGTCCACCTTGAACGCCACGTACGCGCGCCGCTTCGCTGGAACTTTGGCCGTGACGGCAGCCAGATCTTTCGCCGCGGCAAAATCACCTGCGGCGTCCGCGCCGCGCACATGCAGCGTCAGATCCACCGGTTCCTCGCGCGTAGAGATCAGGCAGAGCTGCACGGTGCCGAGCCGCTCGGTCAGGCCGCGCGGGAACATCACCGCGCGCGGCATGTTCAGCTCGTGCTCATCATCGGTTCTCACCTGCTTGCGCGTGAACTCGGAGAAGCGCTGCGTGCTGGACGCGGTGACCGCCGCGCGGCGCGCGAGGTCCGCAGGGTCCTCGTTCTTAAGTTCCGGAATGTACTGGTCGTCCTTGAGCAACTGCTGTTGCAACTCGCCGATATAGCGCTGGCCGACTTCGCGCGGCGTGGCGCGGTGCCGGATCGCCAGCGCGGCGGCGGTGCCCGCCGCCTGCCCGGCGGTCGAGAGCGTGGCCTCGACGCGCACGGTGCCCAACGCGATGTGCGTCACGCTCATGCACCGGCCGGCAAACAGCAGGTTGACGATGTTCGTGGAGTACAGCGTACTGTAGGGAATACTGTAGATCGGCACGCGGCCGTCAAAGTCATACGGGCCCTCCTTGCCGGAATGGATGCCGCGCGGATTGTGGACATCCAGGCTCCAGCCGCCGTAGGAAATGCGGTCCGGAAACATCACGCCCTGCTCGGCGTCCTGCTGCTTGAGGATATAGTCGCCGACCAGGCGCCGCGTCTCACGCCGCGCGTCCATGTAGGGCACGTACGACAAGGCGTAGGTGCGGGCACGCGCCTTGTGCTCCCAGTGGTTCTTGATCCAGCCCCAGTAGGCGAAGGAGATGCGGATCAATTCGTCGCGCGCGTGCTCCGGATCTTCGAGGTCATCGATGTCGCCGGGGTGTTCCAGCCACCACTGACCGCCCGTGAAGCCTTTGGGAAAACGGTGGAACGCTTCGGGCGGCGGCAACCGGGTGGCCCACGGCGGCGGCGTGTACGCCTGCGGCTGTCCGGTGTCGACGGCGCGGTAGCCGAGCGCGTAGTTGCCCATGATGCAGCCGCTCATGGTGATGCGGTCGGCCTTTTCCGGCGCGGCGGACTCGCCGAACTCATCGCGCGATTCGCGGCCGAACCGGTACTGCGCGCCGGCATAGTAGCCGACCCAGCCGTCGCCGGTGCAGTCGATGAACAGCCTGGCGCGGAAGCGGCTGTCGCGGTGGGTCAGCGTGTCGGTTGCGAGCACGGCGTCGATCGTGCGCGGGTCGCGCATTTCGACGCCGAGCACGCGGCGGTTGTTGAAGAGCGTCAGGTTCTTCTCGCCCTCCATCTGTTTCGCGAACGCCGCGCTGTAGCGCCCGCTGTTGAGTTTGCCGCGCCAGAGATTAACCTCTTCGTTCAGGCCGCTCTCGCGCGCGTTCGGATGCGAGACGCTCGCGCCGCAAGTCGGCACGCCCAGCTCGTCGCTGGCGTTGCCCCCCAGCACGGGCCGGTCGTGTACCAGCGCGGTGCGCGCCCCGTTGCGCGCCGCAGCGACCGCCGCGCCGCAGCCCGCCGTGCCCGCGCCCACGACAATCACGTCGAAATCGCCCTCGTCGCGAACCTCTGGCGGGAGGCCGGTCAGCCGCGCCCGTTCGCGCCGGCACGCCTCCGCCTCGGCCGGCGGCTCATAGGCGAGGTCGCGGGTCAGCAACAGGGCGTCGCAGCGCGCGAACGCGCCGGAGAGATCGACCAACGCGAGGCGCGTCCGTCCGGCGGCCAGTTCGAAGTCGCCCGCCCGTTCCCAGATCCATCCGGGTTTCTGAGACGCGCCAAGCGTCTGCGCGGCGCGCCGGCCGTTGACAGCCACCGTGAATGTGCCGGGCGAATATTGCGGCAGCCAGTTCTTCGTGCGCGCCCAGACACGGTAGGTACCGGCCTGCGGCAGGCGCACCTCGGTGAAGGCCTCGCCGATCGGCGCGCCGACGCCGCACGCGATCAGGTAGGCCGATCCCATCTTGTGGATGAACTGGGTGTCCAGCTTCCAGGCACCGTACGCTGTGAAATCCTCGGTCTCCACCCAGAGGAAACCGTCGACCGCCATGCGCGCCTC
>JAGOBZ010000065.1 GCA_017999015.1 Kiritimatiellia bacterium | reverse complement strand
GCGCAATGGGGGGCGGACGCAATGTTCGAGATCCCCTCGGCGCGCGTGGGCGTGTGTCTGGCCTCCTACTTGGCGGCGGTCGTGAAGTTCAGTGACGTGGGGGCCTTTGCGGTCGGGGTCACGCTGGGCCGCCACAAGATGTTTCCGCGCGTCTCGCCGAAAAAATCGTGGGAGGGTTTCGCCGGCGGGGTCGCCGCCTCCATGGCGGTGAGCGTGGCGATGATTCAGGCGGCGAAGCACTGCGCCTGGCTGCCGGGCGGCCCGCTGGTCGAGCTGAGCGTGCCGCACGCACTGGCCTTGGGCGCGGTGCTGGGCGTGGTGGGTGCGCTGGGCGACTTGATCGAGTCGATGTTTAAGCGTTCGGTGAACACCAAGGATTCCGCCGGCCTGCTGCCGGGCGGCGGCGGCGGGATCCTTGACATGTTCGACAGCCTGACCTTCTCGCCGGCTGTTCTTTATTTCTATCTCGCCTGGTTTGTCGGGCAGTCGGTGTCTCCATGAGGTCTGTCGTCATACTCGGAAGCACGGGCTCGATCGGCGAGAACGCGCTCAAGGTCGCCGAGGCGTTGCCTGACGCGGTGCGGGTGGCGGGGCTGGCCACGCGCTCCAAGGTGACGCGCGTGATCGATCAGGCGCTGCAGTTCAGCGTGGAGGTGGTCGCGGTCGAAGACCGGGCCGCCGCCGCCGAGGCCGCTGCATTGGCGCGTCCGCACGGCATCCAGGTCTGGGCCGGCGCGGAGGGCGTGGCGGCGCTGGCCGGGCTGGCCGCGGCCGACACCGTGCTCTGCGCGCTGGTGGGGCTGGCCGGCCTGCAGCCGGTGCTCACGGCGCTGGAGGCCGGCAAGGATGTGGCTCTGGCCACCAAGGAGGTGCTGGTCGCGGCCGGTGAGCTGGTCATGCGGCGGCGTGCCGAGGCGGGGGTCAGCCTGTTGCCGGTGGACAGTGAGCACAGCGCCCTGTTCCAATGCCTTCAATCCCAGGCCTTCTCTCCGGCTTGCGTGCGCACGCGCGACAGCGAGTCTGCGGCCGAAGATCGCGTGGCGCACCTCGTGCTCACCGCATCGGGCGGGCCCTTCGCGGCGCGCCACGGGATCGATTTCGAACGGGTGACGCCCGAGCAGGCGCTGGATCATCCGCGCTGGACCATGGGGCGCAAGGTGACGATCGACTCGGCCACCATGATGAACAAGGGGCTGGAGATCATGGAGGCGCAGTGGCTCTTCAATGTGCCGGCCGCGCGGATCGGGGTGGCCGTGCATCCCGAAAGCATCGTGCACTCGCTGGTGACGTTTGTGGACGGGACGCAGTTGGCGCAGCTTTCGGTGCCGGACATGCGCTTCCCGATCCAGTACGCATTGACCTGGCCCGACCGTTTGGCCGCTCCGATGCCGGCACTGGATCTGGTGAGCCAGGGCTGCCTGACTTTCGAGGCGCCGGACGAAGCGCGCTTCCCCTGTCTGCGGCTGGCGCGCGAGGCGGCGGCCGCGGGCGGCACGCTGCCGGCGGTGCTGAACGCGGCGGACGAGGTGGCGGTCGAGGCGTTTCTGGCGGGTGCGATCCCGTTTGCCGGGATCTGGCGGACCGTCGAACAGGTGATGGCCGCGCATGCGGTGCGTCCTGCCGCGACGCGCGAGGCGATTATGGAGGCGGATGCCTGGGCGCGCGTCGCGGCGTTCGAGCGATGCGGCATGCGGGGAACGAACAAGGTTTAGGCCTGATCACGGATCCGGGCCGGAAAAGAGCGGTGGAGTATCATGGAGTTTTTGTTGTCGATCTTGGCGGGCGTGTGTGTGGTCCTGCTGTTCAGTCTGGCGATTTTCATCCACGAGTTCGGACATTTCCTGGCCGCGAGGTGGCTGGGTTTGAAGGTGGATGCCTTTGCGATCGGCTTCGGGCCGGCGCTCTGGAAGCGCACAGTCGGCGGCGTGGAGTATAAAATCGGCTGCATCCCGTTCGGCGGGTACGTGGCCTTGCCGCAGCTTGATCCCTCCGGCATGGAAAAGGTGCAGGGCGGGAGCGGTGAAGCCTCGCATGAGCTGCCTGATATTGCGGCGTGGCGGCGGATCATTGTGTCGGTGGCGGGGCCGTTCGGCAATGTGGTGCTGGCGGTGGCGCTGGCGCTCCTGATCGCTTGGATGCCGGGCGTTCGGGCCGGCGTGGTGGATACGCGCGTCGGCGTGGTGGCGGAGGAGTCGGCGGCTTGGGCGGCGGGATTGCGTGCCGGCGACCGCATCGACAGCGTCAACGGGCGCAAAGTCGCGACGTGGACCGACCTTCAGGTGGAGTGGCAACTGGCGGGCGGCTCCGGCGAGGCGACCTTCGGCGTGCTGCGCGACGGTATGCGCCGCGATCTGACCATCTCGTTCGAGACCAACAATGCGTTGGGTCTGCGGATACTGGCCGGCGTCTTTCCCGAGGCGCGCTGCGAGGTGGACGAGGTGATCCCCGGTTCGCCTGCCGCGCAGAGCGGGCTTCAGGTGAAGGACGTGATTCTGGCGGTGGATGAGACGCCGGTGCTGGGGGCGTATCATTTTTCCACGCTGATCGCCAAGCGGCGCGCGCAGCCGGCCCTGCTCACGCTGCAGCGCGGCACCGGGCGCGTGAAGCTTTCGGTGACGCCGCGCTACGAGGAGGATGCCAAGCGCTATCTGGTCGGCATCCGCTGGAGCGACGGACGCGAGGGCGTAAAGCCTTGGATGATGTACCGCGATCCGTGGCAGCAGCTCAAATGGGATTCGCTCTCGGTGGTGCGGGTCTTGCAGGCGATGGTCGCGCCTGAATCGCCCGGCGAGCGCAAGGCCGTCGCACGCAACATCGGCGGGCCTGTCGCGATCGTGATGGGGCTTTACAACACGGTGCGCGGCAGCCTGGTCGACGGCCTGGGCTTCCTGCGCATGATCTGCGTCAACCTGGCGATCCTGAACCTGCTGCCCTTCCCGGTGCTGGATGGCGGGCACATCATGTTCACCCTGTATGAAATCATCACGCGCCGCAAGCCGCATCCCAAAGTGGTCGCCGTGCTGGTCAACACCTTTGCCGTCCTCCTGATCGGTCTCATGCTGCTGCTGGTCTACACCGACATCACGCGCAAGATCAGGAGTAACCGGGAGCTGCGCGCGATGGCGCGCGAGCAGGAGGCGGCGGAAGCCGCAACGCCTGCCGCGGACGCGCGCCCGTGACGGTGCGGCGCGGCGGCAGAACGGAGCCGTAATCACCATGCAGACTGATGCAACACCGACGGTGCGTCCGCGCGGCGAGACGCGCCGGATCTTCGTAGGCGCGGTGGCGATCGGCGGCGGCGCGCCCGTCAGCGTGCAGACCATGGCGAACGCCGATCCGCACGACGCTCAGGCGCTGCTGCGTCAGATCGGCGAGGCCGCCGACCTGGGGTGCGACATTGTGCGGCTGACCGTTCCGGACGCAGAGGCGGCCGCCGTCTTCAAGCAGGTGCGCGCCCTGTCGCCGCTGCCGCTGGTGGCGGACATCCATTTCGATCACCGGCTCGCGCTCGCGGCGTTGGAGGCCGGCGCGGACGGACTGCGCATCAATCCCGGGAACATCGGCGGGCCTGAGCGCGTACGTGCCGTGGTGGCCGCGGCCCGCAGTCGCCGCGTGCCGATCCGCATCGGCGTGAACAGCGGTTCGCTTGAGGCCGACATTTTGGCGCGGCACGGGTCGGCTACGGCCGAGGCGCTGGTCGAAAGCGCCCTGCGCCATGTCGCGCTGCTCGAAGCCGAGGCGTATCACGAGATCAAGATTTCGGTCAAGGCCTCCGACGTGCCGCGCACGCTGGCGGCCTACCGCCTGCTGTCGGCGCGCACCGTCTATCCGCTGCACCTCGGGGTGACCGAGGCCGGCACGTTCCTGCCCGGCACGGTCCGCTCCTGCGTGGCGCTGGGCGCGCTGCTGCTGGAGGGCATCGGCGATACGCTCCGCGTGTCGCTCACCGACGTGCCCGCGAAAGAGGTGCGGGTGGGGGTCGAACTGTTGCGCAGCGTGGGGCTGCGGGCGCCGGGCGCGGCGGTGACCTCCTGCCCGACCTGCGGCCGCACGCGCGTGGATGTGGCTGGGCTGGCGACGCGCGTCGAGGAGCGTCTGGAGCGGTTCTACCGCGAGCGTCCCGACGCGCCGCGGCCGCATGTGGCGGTGATGGGATGCGTCGTGAACGGGCCGGGCGAAGCTAAGGGCGCCGACATCGCCGTGGCCGGCGGGCAAGGGCGATATGCGCTCTACGTGCGGGGCGAACGCGTCAAAACCGTGTCCGAAGCAGAAGCGCTCGAAACGATCGCCGCGCTGGTGGAAGGGTGGGGGTGCGGCTAGTCGAGGAAGCCCTTGGTCTCCTCCTGCAGCAGCTTGAGCGCCGCCGGGTCGTTGGCCGCCTTTTCGAGCGCGGTCTTGAAGTAGCCCTTGGCCTCGGCGCGCGCTTTGTCGGCCTCGGCCTTGTCCGGGATCGTGTCGAGGATGCCGGCGATGCGTTTGGCGTTGCGGCCCAAGATCCATTCGCGGCTGTAGGCGATGCCGCTGGTGGGGTCGAACTCCTCTTCCTGATCCGAGTCCAGCCAAGACTGCATGAACGCGCGGAAGAACGAGACCGCCTCGCGCGGCTGGTTCTTGGCCATGGCGCGGTGCGCTTTGACTTTCGGCAGCGACATGTCATGCCAGGCTTTGTCTTTGCCCGGAATGCCCTTCTCCAGCATGCTGACCGCAAGGTCGTAGTTCTCGGTGATAAAGGCGCCGTCCAGAATCTTGATCTTGACCGAATTGACGGTGTTCTCGTCGGAACAGGTCGCGAGGATGCGTTCGCCGACGGCGCACAGGGCGCGGATGGTGTCAAGCTGTTCAGCCATCTCGTAAAAATAACGGTCGAAGACATTGCCGACCTGGACCGGAGAAATGCGGGCGGTCAGCAGGGCGTCGAGGCGTTCCGGCAGCACGCGGGGGTTGGCGGCCACGCCGGTCTCCACCCAGACTCGTGCCGCATAGTTGACAGAGTTGGTCTTGTCAAGGGCGTTGAACACCACCTTCTTGCTGGTCTGTTCAACCAGATCGTTGCGTCCGTTTTTCTGGAGCGTCGTGAAAAAAGTGCGCGCGAGTGTGTAGAGCGTGCTATCCGGCAGTTGAGCGACGCAGACGTCAAACGCGGCAGGCGCCGCGTCCCAATTTTTCGCGGCTAATACGGTGCGCAGCGAAAGCGCCGCCAAGAGATGGCGGTATTCGGCGGCTTCCAGATTTTTGGTTTGCAGGTGACGCAGCAGGCGGCTGGCGAAGGCGTGCTGGCCGCCGTCGATCAGGCCGCCCAGGGATTGTTGCACGAGGGGGGCCGCCTTGTCGGCAGTCAATTTATTAATGATGCTGTCGAGGTCGGTTTGCGCGAGATCCGCGTCGGCCATGGCGAGCGAAGCCGCAAGTTGCCAGTTCAACACCTGCGGCAGCAGGTCGGCCGGCAAGCCGACATCGCGTCCCTGCAGGTCGCGGCACCAGTTGCGGATGTCAACATGTCGGTTCATCTGCCGGTAAAAGTTGTGGACGTTGCCGAAGACGGCGCGCGCGGATTCAGGCGTTGTTTTCCACGCCGCAAGGATTGCTGAGCAGGCTGCGGCATCGTTGTTTTGCGATAAGAGTATGGAGATTTTTTCTGTGAAGAAACGCACCGTGTGAGCGGCATATTTGGGGTTGGCCAGGGCACGTTCGGTCACGGCCAGGGCTTCGTCGTTATGATCCTCCATGCGCAACCGCTGGATGCTTTCAAACGCTCGCTCGATCTCGTGGCCGAGGAGCGCCTCGCGGGCCGCGATTTTTTCGGCAGAGGGTTTACAACCTGTCATCCCCATCAGGCAAACCCCGGCGAGGGCGAGGCCGAGGCCGATGACACGCATACACGCAAGATGTTGAACCGTTCCGTACATTTTTGAGCGCTCCTTTTTTCGGTGCCGAATGAACGGCTGTACTATACAAGGCTGGCGAATCTCCTGCAACCCCCAATCGCGGGTGCGCGGGTGCTTGAATGTCGGCGCGAATGTCAACCGGTGCTTGAAAGTGGGCGCATCCCTGATTTACTTGCTTGAATCAAGCGGTTGATGCCGTCCATCGGGAACCGATCAGGACAAGCGGTCGGCCCTCGTCTTGCTCATTCGCGCGTCAGGGCCCGCAGGAGTCGGCGTAACCGGCAGCCGGCTCAGGCGCATGGAACGCGAACGCGAGACGCAAAACCGGTAGGGCGGTCTCGCCGAGACCGCCGCCGGGACGAATGCCCTCCCGTATCTCGTCACCCCCCCCAACTCCGAAGGTTGAGGCGGTTGCCAGCCTTTCCCGCGGACAGGGCCGTCAGCGCACCCGGTCTTTCGTATCCTTTTCACTGGAAACGCGTGATCGCGGCCCGCCTCTGCGGCGGTCTCGGCGAGACCGCCCTACCGGCTGCAAGACCCCTGTCGGTTGAGAGAAGCAGAAAGGAAGGATGCGTGACCGGAACCGGAAACCCGAGACTATAAACCTCAACGGTCAGTGAAACGGGGATGCGCCCCTTGAAAGTCGTTTGACAGGCAGACGCACCCTTTCGCATAATGATCGCGAGCATGTGGTCTCGACGATGTGTGGCGCATACAACTTAGAGGAAACAAATGAATAACGGTATCAGGCTGACCTGTGTGCTGACAGCGTCGGCGTGGATCCTGCACGCGGAACAGTCGTTTGAGAATTGGCTGTCTCCCTATGCGGGCGCGGACATGACCGGTGAGAAGGTGATGGGCCTGTGGACCTTCACGGATCTGAAAGATGCGTCAGGCAAGGGCCGTGACGCGGTGCTGCACGGGGCCGTGCTGGCTTCAGACGCCCGCTTGGGCGCTTGTCTGGAGTCGTTCTGCGGTTGGCCGGTGGAAGACAAACGCCACGCGGCCGTCGTTGCCAACCATCCCTCGCTCTCGCCCCGCGGCGCGTTCACACTGGAGATGTGGATTAAACCGAAGCCTGAATTCGCCGATTATCCCGAAGCGTTCCTTGTTGATAAGAAGTATGTGGCGCACACGGATTACCAATGGACCGTGGGGGCGGCAGACAAAGGCGGCCGCCGATGCGTCTATCTGAGACTCGGTTTCGGCGATGATTCGGAGAATTATGGCTCGGAGCCCGCGGTGTTCGCGACGAACATCTGGACGCATCTCGCGGTCACCTATGACGGCTCAGGCACCGTACGGTTTTTCAGGGACGGCGCATCGTTGGGCACGGTCACCCGGACAGGCCGCGGGCGCATTGCGCCGGGCGGCCACCCGCTGTCCATCGGCGACCGCATCGGCAGTCTCTATCACGGTTTTCCCGGATACCTAACGCAGGTCCGGCTGTGCCAAGGCGCCCTAGAGTTCCGTCCGGTCACGTTGACCCTGGCGTCAGACCGGAGTGTGTTTGTCCGCATGGAAAAAACGCCGTCCCTGCGTTTCACGTTGGCCAATGCCCAGCGTCAAGCCGCGCGTGGCGTGTCTGTGCGCTGCACGGTCGGGGGACGCGAAACCGCGCGCGACCTGATATCTGAACTCGCGCCGGGCGAGAGCCGGACGCTGGAGGTGCCGATCGACACGGCCCTGCGTCCCGGCAGCTACACGCTGCAGGTCTGCGTTGAGATGCCTTTGAAGGATGCGGCGGCCCTCTACGCGAGCGATGAGCGCGTGACATTCACCCTGGTGCCGCGCCGTCCCCCGCGCATGCCGGTGGTGATGTGGGGCCTTTACGGCGCGGCCAACGTGTTGCGCGAACTGCCGCGCCTGACGGAAATCGGTTTCACGCACTGCCTGGGGTTCGGCGCGGATTACGGACGTGTCTTTGAGGCGGGGCAACCCATTGCGCCCGACACGCCTGAACGTGTCGCGGAGGTCAAGCGGATGCTGGACACCGCGCTGGCGCATGATGTCGGCATCATCGCGACGCTTTCGCCCGGCCACTGGGCGGCCAACGCGAAACCGGAGTTCCGGCGCGTGGACCGCAAGAGCGTCAGCAGCGGCAAAAAACCGGCGCTCTGCGCGGCGTTCCCCGCGATGCAGACGTTCGCTTTCCATGTGGGCGCATCGGTGGCGCAGGCTTACAGCGCCTTCCCGGCCTGGCAGGCGGCCTTGCTGCATACCGAAGTGCGCGACGGCGCGAACGTCTGCTGGCACGCGCATGACCGCGAGGCGTTCCGACGCGCGACAGGCGCGGATTATCCCCCGGACGCGCCGGGCAAGGGCGGCGTGGACCATACGAAGCTGGGCGATTTTCCGTCTGACAGGGTGATCCCCGATGATCATCCGCTCTTACGTTTTCTGTCATGGTATTGGAAAGAGGGCGATGGCTGGAACCGCATGAACGCCGAGCTGCACCGGGGACTTCGATCAACCGGCCGGGACGGGCTTTGGACGTTCCATGATCCTGCGGTGCGCGTGGCGAGCGTTTATGGGAGCGGCGGGAGCGCGGATGTCCTGTCGCAATGGACCTATTCCTATCCGGACCCGATCCGTATCGGCGTGGCGACCGACGAGCTGTTTGCCATGGCGCGCGGCGCCGCGCAGCCGCAGCAGGTCATGAAGATGACCCAGCTCATCTGGTACCGCTCGCAGACGGCGCCGGCCGCAAAGGGGGACGAGGTCAAGAAAGTGCCCGCCTCGCCGTGGGAGGACACCGATCCCGATGCGGCATTCCCGACCATTGCGCCCATGCATCTGCGCGAGGCGTTTTGGACCAAACTGGCCCGGCCGGTGCGCGGCATCATGTATCACGGCTGGGGGTCGCTGGTGCCGCAGAGCGGTGAAGGCTCCTATCGGTACACCCATCCGCAGACGCAGCATGAGTTGCGCCGCCTGATCCAAGAAGTCGTGGAACCGCTGGGCCCCGCTTTGCTGCTGATTCCCGACCGGCCCAGCGATGTCGCGTTCCTGGAGAGCTTCGCGTCACAGATGTTCGCGCGGCGCGGAACGTACGGCTGGGGCAACGGGTGGGCCGGCGATGCGTACCAGATGCTGCTGTGGGCACATCTCCAGCCCGAGATCATCTACGATGAAACGGTGAAAACGCGCGGGCTGGACGGATACCGCGTGCTGGTCATGATGGACTGCGATGTGCTGACAGCCGGTGTGGCGGCCGCGGTCAAAGCGTTTCAGTCGCGGGGCGGAGTGGTGGTGGGGGATGACCGCCTCTGCCCGGCCATCCGGGCAGACATCACGGTCGCGAGTTACACAAGGACGCGCAAGGCGGATGAAGACCGAGCCGCTATGATCGCCAAGGCTGCCGAGTTGCGCACGGCGCTCGACGCGCGCTACAGGCGCTATTGCGACGCGTCAACGCCGGATGTGGTGCCCCGCTGCCGTTCGTACGGCTCCACCGATTACCTGTTCGCCGTCAACGATCGGCGTGAGTTCGGGGACTATGTCGGGCAGCATGGCTTGGTGATGGAGAACGGACTGCCGACGGACGCCACGCTGTCGCTGGCGCGCGCTTCGGGCCATGTGTACGATTTGACGGTAGGGCGCGCCTTGGAAGCGCATGTGCGGGATGGGCGGCTGACCGTCGCGCGGGCTTTCGACCCCTGCGACGGCTGCGTGCTGATGGTCACGGAGCGCGCCATTGATGCGGTGCGCGTCGACGTCGCAAAGGAGACGCACCCCAGCGGCTGTCTGCCCTGCACCGTGTCGGTGGTGGATCGGGACGGGAAGCCAGTCGATGCCGTGGTGCCGGTGCATGTCGACATCCTCGATCCGGCCGGTGCTCAGGCGGAGTGGAGCGGTTATTACGGTGCCGAACGGGGTCGACTCGCGCTCGCGCTCGATCTGGCCCCGAATGATCGACGCGGCCTGTGGCAGATCCGCGTGCGGGAGCTGGCTTCGCGCCGTTGCGCCACGGCCTTCTTCAGGGTGAAGTAGGCGGGCGAACGACACCGTTTGAAGACCGGTCGTGTTATGCTATGATGTCAGCGTCCAACTGACGAGACGGTCGCAAGTGAAAGGATTTTGACGAATGAAACATGCGTATGCGGTGATTTTGGCGGGCGGGAGCGGGGAACGGTTTTGGCCGCTCAGCACGAAGGCGCGTCCCAAACAATTCATTTCGTTATTCGGGGGGCGACCGTTACTCTCGCTGGCGGTCGAGCGTCTGCAGGGCTTGATTTCGAATGACCGGATTTTTATCGTCACGGCGCAGCATCTCGTTGAAAACACGGCGGAGGCCGCTTGGAATGTGCCGCGCGCCAATATCATCGGTGAGCCGTGCAAGCGTGACACCGCGCCGGCCATCGCGGTGGCCTGCGGACTGGTGAGCCGGCGCGATCCCCAGGGCGTCGTGTGCATTTTGACGGCGGATCAGTTAATGAGTGACGGCGAGACGTTCCGCCAGACGCTGGCGGATGCCATCCAGGTGGCCCGCAAAGAGGATTCCATCGTGACGATCGGCATTCAGCCGACCGCCCCTGCGACCGGGTTCGGGTACATCGAAACCGGCGACGCCGTGGAAATGAACACGGTGACGCGGTTTCACCAGGCGACGCGTTTTGTGGAGAAACCGGATGCTTACACGGCGGCGCGATATGTCGAGCGCGGCAACTTTTTCTGGAACTCCGGGATGTTCATCTGGCGGGCGGGAGTGATGCAGGCCGCGTTTCAGCAGCACGCGCCGGACCTGTCGCGGCTGTGCGAGGCGGTTGCCGTGGCCGTAACACCGGCCGATGTCGATGCCGTGATGCGTGACGTTTATCCCTCGCTGCGCGCGATCTCGATTGATTATGCGGTAATGGAGCATGCGGACAACATCATGATGGCCTGCGGCGCATTCGGGTGGGATGACGTGGGGTCGTGGCCGGCGGTGGCCGGGCACTTCAAAGCCGACCTCGCCGGCAATGTCGTGGTGGGCGCCTGCGAGCCCTTCGAGTCGATCAATAATATCGTGGTCTCCGAAAATCGGCTGACTGCGTTGATCGGAGTGAACGGTCTGGTGGTGGTCCATTCCGACACAGCCACGTTGATTTGTCCGAAAGAGCGGGCGGAAGAGGTCAAAAAGCTGATGCGCCGCATCGCGGATCGTCCTGACGGCGCGAAATACGTCTGAAAACGGGATGGCTGTCTTGTTGAGGAAAATCAAACAGGTGCCGCCCGCGCGGCGTTTCAAGCTGACCCTCGCGTATGACGGCACCGCCTATGCCGGTTGGCAGGTGCAGCCGGCCCATCCGAGCGTGCAGCAGACGATCGAGCGCGTTTTGGAAGAGATTGTCGGCCATCCCGTCAAGGTTCACGGCAGCGGGCGGACCGATCAAGGCGTGCACGCGCGAGGCCAGGTTGCGCATGTGGATCTGGCGTGCCGGATGTCGGCCCAGTCCGTTGGGCGCGCGCTCAACGCGCGGCTGCCGCATGACATCCGCATCCTTAAGGCCGGCTTGGCGCGTCCTGATTTTCACGCCCGGCGCTCGGCGGTCGGCAAAGAGTATCGGTATGTCG
>JAGOBZ010000064.1 GCA_017999015.1 Kiritimatiellia bacterium | reverse complement strand
GCCGCTTCGAAAAAGGTTTTCGCACGCTTCAAGAAGGCGTTCGCCGCCAGCGGATGCAAGACCCTGGTGGTGGCGGAGCCCTCGGCGTTTGAGTTTCTGCACGGCAATGTGCCCGGCGTTAAAGTGGTTCACTGCGCCGAATATCTCATGGGCCAAGGATTGAAGAAGGCCGGCGCGCGCAAAGCGGTTTATCTGGAAAGCGATTTCCTCAAGAACTACTGCGGCAATCCCTCCGCGCCGCGCGACCTGCTCGCCCAAGCCGGCTACACGCTCATTGCTTTCGGCACCAACACCGAAGAGTCTTACGCTGTCGGCGAGGGTGCCGTGGTCTACGATACGCTCTATCCGGAGCTTGCCGAGCGGCTGTGCCAGCGCGTCTACGCCTTGGCCGAAGGGCTCGCGAAAGCCCGTTTCATCACGG
This sequence comes from Kiritimatiellia bacterium, assembly GCA_017999015.1. Lineage (GTDB taxonomy): Bacteria > Verrucomicrobiota > Kiritimatiellia > RFP12 > UBA1067 > DUPH01. The sequence continues at coordinate 11,023 of JAGOBZ010000064.1, read as the reverse complement.
CGTCGCAGACCGTGAAAGACACCTTGAAGAAATACAACCCCGCCTTCGACGTCGTCACGCTCGAAGAGGCGGTAGCCCTGTCGCAGGCCTAACCGTCCCTTCTGACGCTTCAGTCACTTTTGTCACTTCAATCCACCATAAGGAATACGTACACATCATGAAAGCATTCAAAGTCGGATTCATCGCACTGACCAAGGCCAGTTGGGCCACGCCCGAAATCGACAACCTGCGCAAGACTGCGCTGGCCAGTCTCAAGACACTCCCCTATGAGATCGTGGACGGCAACGGCCTGACCACGACGGCGGCCGAAGCCTCCGCCCTCTGCACGGACCTGCGCAAACAGGATGTCAGTGCCGTCGTCGTGTTCATGGCGACCTTCCCGGTCGGCGCGATCATTCCGGTCATCGCCAAAGAGCTGCCGGTGCCGGTGGTGCTGGTCTCCACGCCTGAAAAGCCGCAGGCCGGCGGCATGTGGACGCAGAACTCCTTCTGCGGCTCGAACATGGCCGTGCACACCCTGCGCAAGCTGGGCCGCAAGAACAGCTTCGTTTTCGGGCCGGCCGACCAGACTGGCGAGCTGGTGAAAAAGCCGCTGACCCTCATCAAGTGCCTCGCGGACCTCGCGGCCGCCAAGATCGGGTTGGTCGGCGGACGCGTCCCCGGCTTCTACACGTCGAACTGCGATGAGATGCGCCTGCGCGCCAAGATCGGCAGCGAAGTCGAAGTGATCGACATCATCGAACTGGTCGACACCGCCAAAAAACTTTCGGCGGAAGAGGCCGCGCGCGGCGTCGAGGCGGTGCGCAAAACCGCGTCCACCTGCTGCGCCAAGGTCGAAAAGGAGATCGAAGCCGGCGGCCGCATGTACGAAGCCTTCCGCAAGACGGCGGCCAAATACAACCTCACCGCCTACGCGGTCCGCTGCTGGCCGGAGTGGTCGGACATCTTCGGCATCGCGCCGTGCGCCGTGCTCGGCATGCTCAACAACGACCGCATGGTCAGCAGTTGCGAAGGCGATGTGCTGGGCGCGGTCCTGATGCAGATGGAAACCTCGCTGAGCGGCGGCATTCCGTTCTTCGCGGATCTCATCTCATTCGATTACGACCAGAACACGGCGGTACTCTGGCATTGCGGCGCGGCCCCCTCCGCCATCTGCCGCAAGTTTGAAGAGACCACCCTCAACCAGCACTTCCGCGTGGACGGCGGCAACAAGAAGGGACTCACGAACGAGTTCTCGATGAAGGCCGGCCCGATCACTCTGGCGCAGCTCGATGAGGACGGCGACGGCTACCGCATGCTGATCGCCAAAGGCAACGCGCTGGACACCGAGCCGTTCATCCGCGGCAACCCGCTGAACGTCCGGTTCGACTGCTCGGTCGAGCGGCTGATCAACACGATCATGACCGAGGGCTTCAAGCACCACTACTCGATCATCCACGCCGACATCGAAACCGAGCTGATCGAACTCTGCCGCTGGCTGGGCATCACCCCCGTAGTCGTGAAGTAACCCAACGAATATTCGTCCGCTTTGACATACCGGGGGAGGGGCAAGCGTCTGCTTGCCCGGACGCGCAGACGCGCGTCCCTCCCCCAACAACACGTCTATTACTATGCCACTTATAACGTTCAATCAAATCCTTCCTCAAGCCCGCGCTGAAAAGCGGGCCGTGGCCGCGTTCAACGTCGCCAATCTGGAGACCGTGCTCTCGGTCTTCAAGGCGGCTGAAGCGCTGAAGGCCCCCGTGATTATACAGGTGTACCAGCGGCTGTTCAAAGACGAGCGCGCGAGCCTGATCGCCGCCATGGTGAAGCGTCTGGCGTCGGAGTCCGACATCCCGATCGCCCTGCATCTGGATCACGGGGAATCGCTGGAACAGCTCCGCGCGGCGATCGCGATCGGTTACACCTCGGTCATGATCGACGGCTCCAAGCTCTCCTTCGCCGAGAACATCGCGCTCAGCGCCGAGGCCGCGCGCATCTCGCACGACGCCGGTGTCACGCTGGAAGCCGAGATCGGGCACGTCCCTTTCGGTGACGGCGCGATCGAGTTATCCACCGCTGCAGAGGCCGAGGCGTTCGTCGCGAAAACGGGTGTCGACGCGCTGGCCATCTCCATCGGCACGGTCCACGGCTTCTACAAACAGGCGCCCGTGCTGGACATCGGGCGCGCGCGGGAAATCGGCGAGAAAGTCGGTATCCCGCTCGTGCTTCACGGCGGCACCGGCGTCCCTGAAGACCAGCTCCGGCTGGCCATCAGCAGCGGCGTGGCCAAAATCAACATCGCCACCGAGTTGCAGAGCCTGTTCCTCAAACGCGTCGCGGCCGAACTCGCGGCCTGCGGCGACAAATTCAAACCCGTCGACCTGTGTCTCAAGCCGGTCGAGGCGGACGTGCAGGCCTACGTCCGCGCCAAGATCAGCAGCTTGAGTTAGCGAACCATGCGTGACCTTGCATAGTATCTTGCGGATTCCGTTGGTGTACTGCCTTCAGGCGGCCTTTCGTCCACAGGCCGGCTGAAGCCGGTACACCAACACCAGTAATCCGCAAAGCGTTCTACATACCGCCGCCAGGCCACCTCGTTCTTGACAACAAGACGTTAACGCCTCAACCTTGACAGAGCAATGGAAGGGAGCAATCATGCCAGTACCGATCCGCGTCACCATCTGGAACGAATATGTCCACGAGCGGCAAGAGCCGTCGGTCGCCGAACTCTATCCCGACGGCCTTCACGGCGCTCTGGCCAAGAGCCTGGCGGCACCCGATCTGCTGATCCGCACGGCCACGCTGGATCAGCCGGAGCACGGCCTCACGCAAGCGGTACTGGACGCCACGGACGTGCTGCTGTGGTGGGGACATGCCGCGCATGACAAAGTTGATGATGCTGTCGTCGCGCGGGTGCGTCAGCGCGTGTGGGACGGCATGGGGCTGCTGGTGATGCACTCCGGACACATGTCCAAGATTTTCCGCGAACTGAACGGCACAAGCGGCAAGCTGCACTGGCGCGAGGTGGGCGAACTGGAACGCGTCTGGTGCATCGACCCCGCGCATCCGATCGCCGCCGGCGTACCCGAGCACTTCGACATCCCGTACGAAGAGATGTACGGCGAACCTTTCATGATCGCGGGCGACGCGCACGTGATTTTCATGTCTTGGTTCGAAGGCGGCGAGGTCTTCCGCAGCGGGTTCACGCTGCAGCGCGGCTTCGGCCGCCTGTTCTACTTCCGTCCCGGGCACGAGGCCTTCCCCACCTTCCATCACGCTGAGGTGCTGAAGGTCCTGGCCAACGGCATCCGCTGGCTGCGCCCCGTGATCGACATGCCCTTCCCGAAGACACACCGGCCCGACCCGCTCTCGCCGATCGCGCCCAAGGATTTCAAGGTCCACAATGTCGGCATCGTGAATCCGTGATGGCCGCTAAACCGCTCAAGACAACATAGACATGGGAGATGCGGCCGGTGCACCGCAGCGCGTTGTCCCTCGACGTCGGTCGGCCCGTCTGCCGCCGTACAGAAAGCTCATCCGACACTCGGCTACAAGCAGCGTTCGGCAGACAACGGGTGCCGTCTGAGCTGTCTTCTCAGCGCTGAGGAGAAAGAGAACTGGCCCAAGGCGAAGTTTTTAGTGGTGAAGTCTCAGATGTGAGTTTTCGCCGCCCGACATCAAAAAGGTGCGGCGGTCGCTGAACGTCACTCAGGCGGCGGTCTCGGCGAGACCGCCCTACCGGTTTCGCGTCTCGCGTTCGCGTTCCATGCGCCTGAGCCGGTTGCCGGTTACGCCAACTCTTGCGGGCCCTGACGCGCGAATGAGCCAGACGAGGGCCGACCGCTTATCCTGATCGGTTCCCGATGAACGGCATTAACCGCTTGATTCAAGCACGTGAATCGGGGATACGTTCCAAGTAAGCGTCCGGCGTCTCACAGGGTTGAACCCTTGCGGGGTACGGCGTATACTGTTGCTCATGAGGTGCCGAACGGACAAAATGGCAGCGGAGCCTGCTAGCGATGAGGCGTTATTGCGCGAATGGCTGGAGGCCGTGCGCGGCGATATTGAATCGGCGGTGCCGAACGATGCCGTACAGGAACGCCCGTCGGGAAGTTATGCGGAATCGGCGCCGGTCTGTCACGTCGTTGCGGGAGCGAACGGTTGCGGCAAGACAACGTTCGCACTGCACTTTCTTCCACGGTATGCGGCCTGTTTAGAGTTTGTCAATCCGGACCTGATCGCGGGCGGGCTGTCGCCGTTCGATCCCGCGCGGGGTGCGGTCAAAGCCGGACGCCTCGTGCTGGAACGAGTGAGAGAGTTGTCTGACGCGCGCCGCGACTTCGGTTTCGAGACAACCCTTTCCGGACGCGGATACCTGACTTGGTTGGGCGGGCTTAAAAATAGAGGCTACCGCATCCATCTGTATTACGTGTGGGTGCCGGGCGTCAGCATCCTAACGGCCCGCATCCATCAGCGCGTGACGGCGGGCGGACATTTCGTTCCGGATGCGGACGTGATCCGGCGGCGCGAACGGTCTATCCGCCTGATGAAAGAATACGCGGCGTTGGCTGACAAACTGCGCGTGTTCGACAATTCGGGGCCAGCGCCTATTCTGGTCTACGAAAAGAACGGAGACGCGGTGATACACGACGCGAAGCGGTTTGAACAGGTCAATCGGGAGGTCGGGTTATGACGCCGGAACTGTCGGAAGAGACTAAGCTGGTCGTCCAGGCGATGGAAGAGGCGACGTGGAAAGCCATTGAGGGCTACCGCCAGACTGGTTTGCCCGTGCCGGTCTGGCAAGACGGCAAAGTCGTGTATCTGTCAGTTGACGAAGCGCTCGCCGCCCGGCCTGATTATCCGCGCCGCATGGCGGAGAAGAAAAAGAACCCCTAGCTCCACTCCCTTTGTTATGAAAAAAAGCACACTCGTTTTCTTGGCTGCCGCCTGCATGGTGACCGGTGTTTGTGTGGCCGAGTCTCCGCTCGCGGCTTATTTTTGAGAATCTGCCCGAAGGCATGGATCCGGGTACGATCTCGCGCCGGATCAGTGTCAAGTGGGCAGACCTCGACCTGAAGCCGGACGACACCGCGGTACGTGTGTGGGACGTCGCGGCGTGCGCGCCGGTCGCGTTCCAGGACGATCGCCGGAACGAGACGCTCATTTTCTCGACGGCCCTCGCGGCGAAGACGACGAAGGAGTTCCGTATCCTCGCAGATGCGTCGCTGCCGCAGGCGGACCTTTCAATCGTGTGCTGGAGCCAGTATCTGCCGGAGCGCATGGACGACTTCGCGTGGGAGAACGACCGGTTTGGCGCGCGTGCGTACGGCCCTGTCATCATGGAACCCGCGCCGGCGGGGCAGAAGCTCGTCTCGAGCGGCATCGACATCATCAACAAGTGCGTGAGATATCCGGTGCTGCACCGCTGGTTCGTGGAACGTACGCCTTTATAGGACACGCTGATCTGACCGGTGGCGTTGTTCCCCGCAAAGATCCGGGCTTCCGTCAACGCGCCTTTTTTCCAAACCTCAATTCTTAGTCGTTGAGTTCTCTGCTTGACGTTGTGTTTGAGTCACTGTTACTATCTGGCACATTCTATTGCAGATTATGAGCGGGTAAGGGCGCCTTTTCCGATTCAAGGGTTGAGTCGGTTGCAGTCGTGGCATTTGTCTTGGATCTGCAGGTATGCTTTTTTAAGGAGAGATGAATGAACACTGTCATCCTGGTTGCGGCCGGCAAAAGCGAGCGCATGGGATCGAATACCGACAAGGCTTTTCTGAGTTTGGGGTCGCGTCCTGTCATCGCTTGGTCACTGTTGGCTTTTGAACAGTGCCCCGAGATTGACCACATTATTCTGGTTGTTCGGAAAGACCAGATGCTAGCCGCCAAGAGCGTGGCGCAAATGTTCGGCATATCCAAATTGCGGCAAGTCGTGGCGGGCGGAAGCCGCCGTCAGGATTCCGTCATGAACGGCATGCGGGAGATGGATCCCGAGACACGCGTGGTGGTGGTGCATGATGGCGCTCGGCCGTGTGTCACACCGGAATTGATCGACGAGACGATTAAGATGGCCAAACGGAACGGGTGTGGCGTCGCTTCGTCACGTGTCTGGGACACGATCAAGTATGTGGAGCGCGGTTCGACGGTGGACCATACGGTGGATCGAACGAAGCTTTGGGCCGTCCAGACTCCCCAGGCGTTCAAGGTGGAACTTTTGCAGCGCGCCTACAAGGCCGTCGAGGAACAGAAGGTGGCGATCACTGATGAAGCCAGCGCCGTTGAACTGATCGGTGAGCCTGTTCGTCTGGTCGAATGGCCGCGCCACAACATCAAGATTACGACGGCTGAGGATTTGCCCTTGGCGGCGGCGGTACTGAAAATCAATTGATCTCGACGGCAGGGCCTGCTGACTTATGGAACGAAAATTTGCTATACTGGGGGACATTCACGCTAACCTGGAAGCGTTGAATGCCGTCATCGAAGATGCCCGTCGAAGGGGTGTTACGGACTTCGTCTCGGTCGGCGACGTGGTGGGATATAACGCCAGCCCTTCAGAATGTATCCAACTGGTGCGCGAGTTGGGGTGTGTCACGGTGAGGGGTAACCATGACCACTACTGTTCTTATAACGAAAGCCTTGACGACTTTCAGCCGCTGGCGGCCAGTGTCATTGCATGGACACGGCGCCAGTTGACGGAGGATGACGTCAAATGGCTGCACGATTTGCCTTTGCACAAGGCGTGCGGCGGTTTTACGCTGGTCCACAGTACGCTCGATATGCCCGGCCGGTGGGGCTATGTATTCGACACGCTGGCTGCTGAAGCCAATTTCAGCTACCAGATGACCGCACTCTGTTTCCATGGTCATACGCATGTCCCGATGATCTACGAAAAGCAGCAGGAGATCACACGTATCGAGCCCTGCAAAACCAAGATCACGTTCGGCAAGAAGTATTTCATCAATGTGGGCAGCGTGGGCCAGCCGCGCGATGGAGACTCACGCAGCGCCTATGTGCTGTACTGCGCGAAAACCAAAGAACTTGAGTTTGTCCGTGTCGCCTATGATGTTCAGGCCGCCATGGAAAAAAACATGAGAGCCGGATTGCCCGAACGGCTGGCACTGCGCTTGGCGCAGGGACGCTGAGACGTATTTCCGGTGTATAGGCGGCGCTTCGGCCGATTGCGATTGCGAAGTGCCGCTTATTCCGTTTGTAAGGCCGCGCGATATTGTGTAGAATCGCGCGGTTTTTTTCGTACACCTATGGAGGTCTATCACATGAGTTGTCCGTATCAATGCTCCCACGAAGTGGAGCAAATGTGCTGCGTGGCGAAGGGCGCCAAGCACGGGCCGGCGCCGATCCCCGAAGAGGGCAAGTGGGTGCAGGTCAAGGAAGTTAAAGACATTTCCGGCCTGACGCACGGCGTGGGCTGGTGCGCGCCGCAGCAGGGCGCCTGCAAATTGACGCTGAACGTCAAGGACGGCGTCATCCAGGAAGCGCTGATTGAAACGATCGGGTGTTCGGGAATGACCCACTCGGCAGCCATGGCCGCTGAGGTGCTGACCGGCAAGACGGTGCTTGAAGCGCTCAACACGGATCTGGTGTGCGACGCGATCAACACGGCCATGCGCGAGCTTTTCCTCCAGATCGCGTACGGCCGCAGCCAGAGCGCCTTCTCCGAGGGCGGCCTGCCGATCGGCGCCGGCCTTGAAGATCTGGGCAAGGGCTTGCGCAGCCAGATCGGCACGATGTACAGCACCAAGCAGAAGGGTGTACGCTATCTCGAAATGGCGGAGGGCTATGTGAGCCGCCTGGCGCTCGACAAGAACAACGAGGTGATCGGGTACGAGTTTGTCCGTATGGGGCCGTTCATGGAACTGCTCAAGAAAGGCGAAGACCCGAAGAAGGCGCTGGAGAAATGCACCGGCACCTACGGCCGGTTCTCGAAAGAAATGGGCGCCGTCAAGACCATCGACCCGCGTCACGAGTAGTTGAAAGGAGTTTTTTCTTATGGCACTGTTCGAAAGCTATGCGCGGCGCATCAAGCAGATTGACGCCGTGTGCAAAAAGTATGGGATCAAGGATCTCCAGGAGGCGCGCAAGCTGTGCGTGGCCCGGGGGTTCGACCCCTACGACATCTGCAACTCGATCCAGAACATCTGCTTCGAGAATGCGAAGTGGGCCTATGTGCTGGGCGCGGCGATCGCGCTGAAGAAGGGCTGCGTCAAGGCGGCCGAGGCGGCCGAGGCCATCGGCGAAGGCCTCCAGGCCTTCTGCATTCCCGGCTCGGTGGCGGATGACCGTAAGGTCGGCATCGGTCACGGCAACCTGGCCGCGATGCTGCTGCGCGAAGAGACCCGCTGTTTCTGCTTTCTCGCGGGACACGAGTCGTTCGCGGCGGCCGAAGGCGCGATCGGCATCGCCCTCAAGGCGAACAAGGTCCGCACGGCTCCGCTGCAGGTGATCCTCAACGGTCTCGGCAAAGACGCAGCCTACATCATCAGCCGCATCAACGGCTTCACCCACTGCGAGACGAAGTTCGACTACGCGACCGGAAAACTCAAGGTCACGAAGACGACCCCGTTCTCCGACGGTCCCCGCGCGGCGGTCCGCTGTTACGGCGCGGACGATGTGCGCGAGGGTGTGGCGATCATGTGGAAAGAGAAGGTGGATGTCTCCATCACCGGCAACTCCACCAACCCCACGCGCTTCCAGCACCCGGTTGCGGGCACCTACAAGAAAGAGTGCATCGAACAGGGCAAGAAGTACTTCTCGGTGGCTTCCGGAGGCGGCACGGGCCGCACACTGCATCCCGACAACATGGCTGCGGGGCCGGCTTCGTACGGCATGACCGACACCATGGGGCGCATGCACTCCGACGCCCAGTTCGCCGGATCCTCCTCGGTGCCGGCGCACGTCGAGATGATGGGCTTCCTCGGCATGGGCAACAACCCGATGGTCGGCGCGACCGTCGCGGTAGCCGTGTCGATCGAGGAATCCTGCAAGAAGTAGCGGCCTTGGCCAACTTGACATCAAAGCGCCGTTCCGCAGCTCGCGGAGCGGCGCTTTGAGTTTATTCCCGACTGACGCCCGTTCCCGGCTCTTCTACGTTCAGCGTTCGATGTTCGGCGTCCGGCGTTCACTCTCTTGCACCTTGACAGGCGGACATGTGGTCGGACACGCCAAACCCCGCGCGACAAGATAGGCGAGGAAGCGGTCGATCTCCGCACGCGCGGTCCCCTCATCGACCTCGTATTCCGCCTGCATCGCCTCGAGCAGTTCCGCCTTCGCGACCGGGCGGGCCATCTGCTGCCAGAACCAGAGCCCCATGCCGTTCAGACTGAACATCTTGGACTCGCCGGCATGCAGCACGATGAGAAAATGCTCGCCCGCGATCGCCCGCAGCTCGACATCGTCCGCCCTGACAAAACGCTTGTCGTCCATCATGTATCCCCTTACGGTTCGCTGACCAGTTTATAAAAGCGCCGCCGCGCACTCCCGTCGAACGGCACCTCGACCTGCTTGAGCGGCCAATCCCCCGGGATCGGACCGGTGGTCCACGCTTCTCCGCCGACCGGCCGCCACGGGAGCGGCGTCCACAAAACGCTTCCCGGATCATCCGCCGTCACCACCCTGCATGCCAAACCGGCCAGCGGCTCGACACTCAGAACGATCGCCGGCGCGGCAGGATCCGGCACCGCGGCCAGCGGAACGTAACTCCCGGCCAGCGGCAGCGTCAGCCGGCTGACGCGCATCCCGCCCACGAGCGCCCCGGTGCCGGCCTGCGCCTCGACCCAGGTCACAAACCCGTCGCCGTCCTGATCGAGAAGATCCGCGTAAGGATCTCCCGACAGCCCCTGCGACAGCAGCCAATCGGCCGACGTCCCGCGCGCGGTCTGGTCGGGCCGCATGCAGAGCGACGGATCGCCCAGCAGCACCATGTGCCGCAACGCCAGGGCGCGGTCGTGCCCCAGCGTTGCGAAAGCCCCTCGCCAGACATCGCCCAGCCTTCGCGCGCCGGCCGCAATCTGTCCCCCGAACGCCTGCGAAAATGAGGCGGCCTCCGCCGTCGTCATATACCCGGCCGCGCTGACAACGGCCGCGAAACCAGACTCGGGATTCCTGACGCCCGCCTCGGCGATCGACTGCTGTTCGCTCTTGAGGTCAAGCAGCGTCCAACGTCCCATACGGCATCCCATCAGCAGCGCCACCGGCGCGAACTGCCAGGACGCGGCCCGCAGCATCGGCGCATCAAACAATTTGTTCGCCCCGGAGTTGCCCGCAATCAAGTCGCTGGAATGGCCGACGAAATAATAGAAGCCGGACCCTTCCTGCAGCTCATAGGAGATGCCTGTTCTGTAATACGTGTCGCGCCACAACGGCGCGAGATAACTCTGGTCCGGCGCGGGATAAAAAGTTTCGAGCCACCACCCCGCGCCCGGAAAAGAAGCGGCGGTGGCCGCGGCGATCCCGGGGAAATTCGCGTATTTCGCGCCGACATTCTGCCAGTCGCACGAGAAGACAGCCTTGCGCTTCCACGTCTCGGTCAGCTCATACCGGATGGTCTTCTGCACCATGTGCGCCAGCTCCAGCGCGTTGGTCGCCAGGAATCGCCCGACCGCGACCTCCGGCACCGCATCCCCCTGCACATCGCCCAGCACCGGATCATTCGGCAGCAGCAGAGCCCCCGGCGGGTTGGCGACGGTCTCCACCTGCGGCACCAGATACAAAGGGAACAGCGCGGGATAGGCGCCCGCCCCGCCGGGCGGGAACACCTCCAGCTTGTAATCGCTCCCGCCGTGCCCGGCAAATAACAGATAGCGCAACACCGGGCCGCCCGCCTGCGCGACGCCGGCCGCGCTGAACCGCCGGAAGGCCTCCGGATGCGCCAAGCCGTCCGTGAAGGCGTTGTAGATCTCTTCCGCATCGATCACCCGCGCGCGCAGCCCCTGCGCCTCGCGGAACGCGGCCAGCGGCGCCGCCGCCTCCGCAAAGCCCGGCCACCACCGGCGCGGCGGCGTCACGATCGCCAGCTCGGGCATCT
>JAGOBZ010000063.1 GCA_017999015.1 Kiritimatiellia bacterium | reverse complement strand
TCGTCATACAGCGCGAGCTCGCCCTCCGCAGTCTGGCGCAACGCCTCGCCCAGCTTAAGCAGCAGGCCGGACGCTTCCGCAACCGCGCGTTTGACAGCCAGCCGGCGTTGCTGCACGTCGGCCTCGTTCCAGCCGTCCGGACACGCCGAAAACTGTTTGTCGCGACACACCTCGCGCGTGAACGTGCCGGACGGCGGCGCCTCGCCCATGCACGGTGTCTCCGCATCGCCGGCCGTGTCGCCGGCCGCCTGATCCCCGGCACCCGCAGCCGCCGCGTCGAACGACGGCACGCAGCGGAAGCGCACAGGGACATGTCCCGGCTGGATGAGGGCAAACAACGCCTCAAACAGGACACGGGTCGTGTTCTGCACCTCCTCCAGCGCACTGCGGATCTGGCGGATCTGTTGCCGCAGCGCCTTGGCGGACGCTTCATCGGCCGTCACCGCGCCCGTTTCAAGATGGGTGCGCAGCACCTCCAGCACGCCGCCTGCGCGACGGCCGCGGCCGCGGCTCAGGCGGCGCAGCAACTGGGTGAGGCGTGTCTGGGTCAGTTCCGTGGAGAGGTGGCGCGTCGCCGCCTCTTCCAGATTGTGCGCCTCATCGAACACGATCTGGGCATGGGGCGGCAGGGCGGAGCCGGGAGATTGCGATTCAGCGAACACCAGCGCATGGTTGGCGATGACCACGTGCGCGACGGCCGCGCGGGCGCGCGCCTTCTGCAGAAAACAGCGGCGCCCATACCGGCAGGCGCGCCCGGGACACTCCTCGGCGGTAGAGGCGAGTTTGGCAAGGAACGCGGCATCGGCGTGGCCCGCGCCGGCAAAGGTGTCGAGGTCGCCGTCGGGCGACTGCGCCGCCCAGGCCAGCGCCAGCGCGAAATGGCGCAGCTCGGGGCGTTCGAGTTCAAAGTGGCTCTGCTCCAGCAGGATCGCGACCCGCCGCAGGCAGACGTAGTTCGAACGACCCTTCAGCACGGCCACACGCAGGGCGCTGCCGTCGGCGCACACGGCCGCGCGGACCAGCGGCAGATCTTTTTCAATGAGCTGCGCCTGCAGATTGCGCGTGTTGGTGCTGACCACGACCGGCACATCGTTGAGCAGCGCCCATGCGGCGGCGGGAATCAGGTAGGCGAGGCTCTTGCCGACGCCGGTGCCGGCCTCAACCAGCAGGTGCCGGCCCTCGCTGAAGGCGCGCGCGACCGCGCGCAGCATCTCCACCTGGCCGGGGCGCGACTCATAGCCGGGCATCAGGCGCGAGAAGGTGCCGCCGGGCAGCAGATGCGCCGCGATGCGGGCGCTGTCCAGCGGCGTACAGTCGGCATGAGCCAGCAGGGTGCGCCGCTCGCTGCGGCGCGCTTCGGGCGCGAATGTTTCCAGCCACGGGCCGCATCCCGTTCCGGCGCGCCGGGCGCGTTCGGCAAAGTGGCCGAACACGTGCGCCATCCCGCGCTCATCCAGGTCGCGCAGCACCAGCTCGATCGTTTCCAGCGTCCACAGCGGCAACGCCGCCAGGCGCGCTTCGATCGTGCGCCAGACCGCCCAGAGGCCTTCGCCGCTGGCGCCGCCCTGCCGCAGGCGTTCCGCCGCGCTCTCCACCGGCGTGTCCGGAAAGGCAAAGGCGTGCAGGGCCAGCACATCGACCGCATACGCCCGGCCGGACGGCAGCAGCTCCTCAAACGCAGCCGCATCCTGGGTGATGTAGAGCGTTTCCTGCGCCGGATCAGCAGCCTGGCCCTCATCCGGAAAGAGGTCGAAGACCGGCGGTTGTCCCGGCGGCTGAGTCACCCACACTGTACGGAAGCTGAGCATGCGCGCCGCTCCTCACGCCCGCTTCATTTACCCATGTCGAACAGTTTCAGGCAGCGCCGGAAGTCGGCCGGCAGCGGGCTGTGCGCCTTGAGCGTCTCGCCCGCGCGCATGGGGTGCGGCAGCTCCAGGCCGGCGGCGTGGAGCATCTGGCGCGGCACGGTCAGCAGGCGCGGATCACGCGCGAACTTGACGCCGTGTTCGCGGTCGCCCAGCACCGGGTGGCGCAGCGAAGCGAGATGCCGGCGGATCTGGTGGGTGCGGCCCGTCTCGATCTTCACCTTGAGAAAGCTGGCGTCTTTGGCGATCGCCTCACGCTGGATGTGGCTGACCGCGCGCTCGCCGTCCAGCTCCTGATCCACGGTCGAGACGGTCCGCTCATAGCGGCCGTAGACGATCGCGCGGTAGAGCTTGCTGACGCGGCGCGTCTTAAAGACCGCCACGGCGGCATCGAACGCGGCGGCGCTTTTGGCGAACAGCAGGCAGCCGGTCGTGTCGCGGTCCAGGCGGTGCACCGCCTGCAGCGCGGCGAGGCCGGTCTGCGCGCGCAGCAGCTCCTCGGCGCTGCCCGCGCCGACTGAAAGCATGTTGGACGGTTTGTCGGCCACCAGGTAGAAATCATCCTGCACCAGGATCCGGAGCACGGGCACCGAAGGCGCGGCCGACTGCTTGGGCAGGCTGGCCGCCGGCAGCTCCACGGTATCTCCGGTTTTGAGCGCGTGATGCGTCATCCACACGCACCGGCGATTGACCCACACGACACGGTCATCCAACAGATTCTTGGCCGCGCGTTTGGAGATTGAGAGCCGTGCGGCGAGAAACATCTGGAGCGACTGATCTGCCTGCACTTTTGAGACCACAAACGACACGACCGACGGAGACTTTTCTTTCATGAACGGCTGAACCTGACCCCTTCTAAGAGCGCTACACGCGCACGACGGACCCCACCACCCCCACGCACCGCTCTTTGCCCTGGATATCCGGCGCGAGCTGAACCTCGACATCGGCCGGTTCGCCGGCCTCGGTCTGCGCGGCAATGCGGCAGACTGTCGGCTCGCCGGACAGCGCGCGCTCAAAGTGCGCGGGCAACGGCTCGTCCGGCATCACATCTTCAAACCGCGCGCCCACGACCTCTTCCGGCGCACCAAAATCAAACATCCGCAGGAAGGCGCGGTTGACCGCCCGGAAGATACCGTCCGCATCGCACACAAAGCAGGCGCAATGCGCGTTCTCGAAGGCGTTCGCCTTGCTGCGCATCGCCTGCCACTGCTTGCGCCGGCGTTCCGTGTCGCGCACGGTGAAGACCAGATCGCCGGCGTTCACCAGATCGATCACGCTGATCGTGACCTCGGCCGGGAACCAACTCCCGTCCGTGCGCTGGCATTTGGCATCCAGCATGATATGGCGCGACTCGTCGAGTCCCTTGCGGATGCGGCCGACCACCTGCGCGGTGACGCCGGGTATCAGCGTCGCCACGGGCTTGTCCCAGATCTCCTCCGGCCGGCAGCGGAAATACTCCGCGGCACGGGGATTCAACTCGATCAAATGCCCGTTCGGGTCGGTCACCAGCAAGGCGTCATACATACCGGTCATCAACTGACGGTACAAAGACTTATGGTCCTGCAGGGCGCAAATGGCGTTCATGGGAGCGGTTTCCAATCTGCGAGCGATAACTGAACCATCACGTTATGATACCGCCCGCTTTTTTTATAGTATTGCAAAAGACTCGCAGCCATGCAATTCCTGTTTTCCAAACATTCCTGTTTTGCAAAGCCAATAAACGCGACGGCACCTCGTTTATGGGGCTGACAGGTGACTGATCGCCTGACCACACAGGGAGATGCAAAATGAAGACACCGATCATGTTGGCATTCGCACTCGTGTTTGTAACCGGCCTTTGCGTACGCGCCCAGCAACAGGCAGCGGCCCCTGCCGCACCCGCCGCGGTCGCGAAGGAAGCCAAGGCAGACAAAGGCAAGGGAGCCAAGTTATCGCCGGAACAGCGCGAAGCTCTGATGACCAAACGCTTGGAGCAAATCAAAGCTAAAGACGAAGCGCTTTACAAAGAACTGGTTGAACTCAAGGGTAAAGATCCCAAGGCGTTCAGGGACAAGATGCGTGAACAGGGCCGGGCCCAGGGCAAGGGCAAAGGCAAGGGCCGTGGCAAGGGGAACAAAGGCCAGCCCAAGGCTGAGTAGCGCGGCTTACTGCAGGAAAAGAAAGTCCGGCACCAGCTTCATGAGCTGATTGCGGCAAAAGGCGTAGATCTTATCGGCGGGTGTACCCTTCATGCGACGCACCGTGTCGGCCAACGCCTTGGCATCGGCGAACGATATCTGGCTGACAGCCCGCTTCACGAGGCGGATGAGATTCGGCGACATGCTGAGCTCATCCACGCCCATGCCCACGAACAGCACCGCCATCACCGGATCAGCCGCCGTCTCGCCACAAACCGAAACCTTCAGCCCGTGAGCATGCGCGGCCGTCACCGAGAGATCGATCAACTGCAGCACGGCCGGATGGGTGGGCTGGTAAAGACGCGCGACGGTCTCGTTCACGCGGTCAACCGCCAGCGTATACTGGATTAAGTCATTGGTGCCGATCGAAAAGAATTCGCACTCTTTGGCCAGCGCGTCCGCGATCAGGGCTGCGGCCGGGATTTCGATCATCACACCGCGCCGGATCGATTCGTCAAAGGGGATGCCCTCGGCCTTCAACTCCGCCATGCAGGCGTGCAGCTCCATATTGGCGGCGTGCAGCTCGTCGATCGCCGTGATCATCGGATACATGATCCGCACGTTGCCATGTGAGCTCGCGCGCAGCACGGCGCGCAGTTGGCGGCGGAAGATTTCAGGGTTGCGCAAGAGGAAGCGGATCGAGCGGTTCCCCAGAAACGGATTGGCCTCCTTGTGCGCCGTGCCGGTGCCCTTGATCATCTTGTCGCCGCCCAGATCCAGCACGCGGATGGTGACGGCTTGCCCGTCCGGCAACGCCCGTGCCGCGGCGGTATACGCTTGCGTCTGTTCCTCTTCGCTCGGCTCGCGATCTCCCTGAAGCCACAGATATTCCGTCCGGTAAAGGCCGATCCCCTCGGCGCCCACCGCATACAGATCGGTCATCGGCGTGCTGTTATCGACATTCGCCAAGAACGGCACTGAGCGGCCGTCGCGTGTGCCGCCCGGCTGCGTCTTGACCTGGTCCAGCGACTCCTCCAGGGTTCGCGAACGGAGCATCATCTTTTCGAAGGCCGCCCGCTCCTCGCGCCCCGGATTGACGATCACCTTACCGCGCGTACCGTCAAGCAGCAGCAAATCGCCGCTCTTGATCTGTTCCGAGAGCGAGCCCAGTCCGACCACGGCGGGGATGCCCAGCGCACGCGCCAGCAGCGAGGCGTGCGACGTGGTGCTGCCGCGGTCGGTCGCAAAACCGAGGATCAGATTCTTGGGCAGCGAGATCGTCTCGGAAGGCGAGAGCTCGTCCGCCACGACGATGCACGGCTGCTCGACGCGCAGCGCGTGCGCATCGCCGCCGCCCGACAGATTGCGCAGAATGCGTTTGGTGATGTCGCCGACATCCTGAGCGCGCTCGCGCAGGTAGGCGTCATCCATCGCAGCGAAAATCGAGGAGTAGGTGTCGGCCACCTGCTTGACGGCCGCCTCGGCGTTCCGCAGGTTCTTGGCAATTTTTTCCTTGCAGGATCCCAAAAAGGAGGGATCATCAAGGATCATCAAATGCCCGTCGAAGATGGTGGCTTCGTCGCCGCTGATGCGCTTCTTCAACTCCTGCGCCAGCGAGCGTAGCTGTGACCGCGTCAGGGCGAATGCGTCAGCCAGACGCGCCACTTCATGCTCGACCTGCTCCGGCTCGATCCGGTATTCCGGCACCTGTTCGCTGGCACCGGCACGGTACAGGTAGGCGGGCCCCGCGACGAATCCGCGCGAGACGGCCAATCCGGTCAGCATGCGCATCTCGCGCACGGTACCGCAGGCGGCATCTGCGTCATTGCTCATCGGGGATATCAAATTTACGGGCGACGAGCGCCTCCAGTTCGTCAAGCACATCGCGCGACTGAGGGCCGGATGCCGTGACCTTGAGTTTGGCGCCGCACACCGCTTCCAACGTCATCAAGGCCATGATGCTTTTGCCGGACACGACACTACCGTCCTTCTCGACATCCACCTCGGCATTGAAGCGCGACGCCACCTTGGCGAAAAGTCCCGCCGGTCGGACATGCATGCCGTATTTATTCAGCAGCACGAATTCCCGGGTCTCTTGGTTTGCAGTAGTCTTTGCCACGTTGCAGCTCTCCTCATACGGAATGGTGCCGCTTGATCCGCGAATCCAGCTCGCGTACTGCGACAAACCCCGATAATCGAACTTTGTGTTCTTGCGCCGCCGTCTCTACCAGGTTTACCAGATCACGTCCAGGGGCCACGGGTATCACCAGTTGCGGCACCGCCACGCCGAGAAATTCCCGGCGCAGCTCATCCGTCCCCGTGCGGTCTAACTCGGCATCGGCCTCGCCCTGCCGCTTCAGCGTCACCACCAGGTCCACCTGCTTCTCACCGCGTACCGCCGCCACGCCGAAAATGGAAGGCACATGAATGATCCCGATCCCGCGGATCTCCATGTAATACTGGGTCACCGGCATGGCCGACCCCAGCAGACTGTTGCTGCTGTCGCGCCGGAATTGCGTCAGGTCGTCCGCGACCAGCGCATGCCCGCGCTTGATCAGCCCCAGCGCGGTCTCGCTCTTGCCGAGTCCGGCTGCGCCCTCGATGAAAACGCCGACACCCGCCACCTCCAGCATGGTGCCGTGAACCTTGCAGCGCGGCGCGTGCAGGTCCTCCAACACGAAGGTGGCGGAGTGGATGAAGTGGCGCGTCACCATGCTTGACCGCAGCACACAGACTCCGTCACGCTCAGCCAGGCGCACCACCTCCGGAAAAACACGTTTGCCGCGCGTGAAGACCATGCACGGTATTTTTTTCGCGAACAACTCTTCTAGGCGCTGAGCGCGCAGCTCTTCAGGCATGGACGAGAGATACTCGAACTCGGCCATACCCACCACTTGGATGCGCTTGCGCGCGAAATGCCGGTAGAAACCCGACAGGGCGAGGCCGGGACGGTGAGCGACGGGCTCGATGATCACCCGTTGCAGACCGGCCCGCCCCGCCACCAGTTCCATGCCCAGCCGCTCGCGACCGACCGCGAGAAACTGGTCGACCGTGACGCGCGACTGCTGGGGCTGGCTCTGTCGGTGTTCCGCCATTACTTCTTATCCGTGTTCCGCGTATGCGCGTCCACGCGCTTGCTCAGCGTCTTGCGCAACTGCTTTTCCGCGCGCGCCGCCGCCGTGTCGATCACCGCGCGCGCACTGTCGGCATGCTCTTTGGTGCCGACTGCCGTCAGATTCTTCTGCTGCACGATAACTTCAGCCTCGTAAAGATGGCGCTGCACATCCACAATCACATGCACGCTCTCGATCTTCGGAAACTGTTCCATCAATTTGGCCGCGCGGAGTTCCGCGTATTCCTTAAGTCCGGGCGCTGCGTTCTGATGACGGATTGTTACTTCGATAGGCATAGGTGTCATCCTCCTTGTTGGCCCGCGCAAGGCGGGTTGTTTGTTTGGCTACATTCTGAAATTCTGTCCGAGATAGAGACGGCGCGCCGTCTCGTCCTGCACCAGGAAGTCACTCGACCCCTCGCGCAATATCTGGCCGTCATAAACGAGATAGGCTCGGTCCACGATCGACAACGTCTCGCGGACATTGTGGTCGGTCACGATGATGCCGAGCCCGCGGTCGCGCAGCCCCTTGACGATCTCCTGGATATCATGCACCGCCAACGGGTCCACCCCGCTAAACGGCTCGTCCAACATCAGGATGGCCGGCTTGCGCACCAATGCTCGCGCGATCTCGAGCTTGCGGCGCTCGCCGCCGCTCAGCGTGTAGGCACGCTGCCGGGCAACCTTCGTCAAATTCAGGCTGGCGAGAAGCTCCTCGGCGCGCGCGTGCCGCTCGACCTTCGTCAGTTCCATGGTTTCAAGAATCGCCAGCACATTCTCTTCCACCGTCAGCTTGCGGAAGGTCGACGGCTCCTGCGCCAGATAACCGAGTCCCAACCGCGCCCGGCGATAAACCGGCATGCGCGTGATGTCTTGCCCGCGGAACGTGACCGTGCCGTCATTCGGACGCACCAAACCCACCACCATGTAAAAAGTGGTGGTCTTGCCGGCACCGTTGGGCCCCAGCAGACCGACGATCTCGCCGCATGAGGCATGCAGCGACACGCCGTTCACGACGGTACGCGCCCCATACTGCTTCACCAAGCTGTCGGCCTGAATGTCCGGCGTTCCTTCCGCGCCCTGTACAACTGCATCATTCATTCGTGAAGTCACATTCCCTACGGGATCAGTTTTTTGGTGTCGGCTTTGTTGAACGTCCCCGGCGGCAGCACCACGCGTCCCGGCGACACCTCCATCCGCTCGTCATCCAGCCAGAACGTGATCCGGTTGCCGGTCACCTCGCCGCCCTCGTCGCCCTGCCGCATCAGGCGCGCACTGCCGGTCATGACGATCTGGCCGTCCTTCTTGGTGTAAACCGCCTTGTCGCAGCTCGCCGACCGGTTGAGGTTGGTGATGCTCACTCTGCCGACCGCCAAGATCTGCTGCACGTCATTGGTCCCCTCCATGAAAACCAGCAGACGGTCCGAGCGCATCACGAACTGCGCGTCGTCCACCACCACGTTCTCGTCAAAAAGGATCACGCCCTCTTTGTTGTCGAACTCGATGCGCTCGGCCGTGATCACAGCCTCGCGCGCGGGCGCCTCCTGCCCGTCGGCCTTCGACGCTTTCGCGCCGGCCTCCTTGGCCGCACCGCCACCCGCCGCTTCCGGCGTCTGGGCGAACACGCCTGCGGCCGCCAGAAGGCCCGCCGCCGCAACACTCATCCTCACCAACCGTTTCATCAGAATCTCCCGAAATTGTTCCGGATGCGATGCGTCCGAATCTCGCACTCGGCCATGATTTTAATATACTCGCCTGCCATTGAAAAGTACATACCGCGCCCTTTGAGCCGATCGCCGTCCTTTTCAACCGTCACCCGTCCGTCGCAGTACCCGTGCCGGGCCTCGCGGTCAAACAGGCATCCCTCGGCCGTGAGCGTGCCGTCCGGACCGCCCTCGGCCGTCAACAACTCCACCACGACATCTTCAGCAAAAATCATGCCGTCCGCGAAGACCTGCGCCTTTTTCGCGCGCAGCCGCGCCCGGACGCGCCCGTCCGCATGATAGTCCAGCGGCAGCGCGAGGTTCTCGACCGGCGCCGTCATGGCCGCCTTGACCGCCGGCCAGCGCGCGGCCAACGGGCGCCACGCGGCGTCGTCGTGCCGGTTGAACCAGCGCGCGACCTCCGGGTCTTCGGCCGCGGCCGCCGGCCACGCGACGCACGCCGCGACGGCCGCCAGCGCCGCGCGCCTGACCCTCCGCCTCTGTTCAGCGCACCAAGCCATGAATCGCCCCCAGCGTTTGCCACAGCCGTTTCAAATCCTTGAAGGCCATGGCGTTGGCCTTGTCCGAGAGGGCTTCGGCCGGATTGACGTGCGTCTCCATGAACACACCGTCGACCCCGGTCGCCACCGCGGCACGCGCCAAGGCCGGCGCCCAGCGCCCGTCGCCCCCGCTCATCTTGCCCGCGCCGCCCGGCCGCTGCACGCTGTGCGTGGCGTCGAACACCACCGGCACGCCCAGCTCGCGCATGATCAGCAGGCTGCGCATGTCCGCCACCAGATTGTGGTAGCCGAAGCTCGCCCCGCGCTCGGTCAGGATGATCTTGTCGTTGCCGGCCGAGCGGATCTTTTCGATCACGTTGATCATGTCTTCGGGAGCCAGAAACTGGCCCTTCTTGACGTTGACCACCTTGCCGGTCTCCGCCGCCGCCACCACCAGATCGGTCTGGCGGCACAGGAACGCCGGGATCTGCAGAATGTCTACGAACTCGGCCGCCACCGCCGCCTGCCCCGGCTCGTGGATGTCGGTCAGGACCGGCACTCCGAAGCGGTCGCGCACCTCTTTGAGGACCGCCAGCCCCTCGGCCAGCCCCGGCCCGCGATAGGAGTCCACCGAGGTCCGGTTCGCCTTGTCGAACGAAGCCTTGAAAACCAGCGGCACATCCAGCTCGCGCGCGAGGCGCACCAGCCGCGCTGCAAGATCCATCGTGCCGGCCACCGATTCAATCACGCACGGCCCGGCAATGAATGCCAGCCGCTTGCCGCCGAAAACGACACCGCCCACTTTGACCTGTTTCACGCTCAATCTCCTGACTCCTGGTTTCTGCTTCCCGTTTTTCGCCTGAGCACCGCCTCAACCGCCGGCACATCCTCCGGCGTGTCAACGCCCACGCCCAGATCTTCGGTCTGAATGACCGCGATGCGCGCGCCCAGATAGAGGGCGCGCAACTGCTCCAGACTCTCGGTCCGCTCTAACAGGCACGGCGGCTCCTGCACGAGCTGCTTCAGAAACGCGCCGCGATAGGCATAGATGCCCAGGTGGCGCAGGTAGAGCCCGGCCGCCAGGTCCGGCTCGCCGTCGCGGCGGCACGGAATCGGCAGCCGCGAGAAGTAGAGCGCCCCGCCGTCGCGCGCCAGCACCACCTTGACCACCGTGCGCGCTTCGAGATCGCGCATCGAACGGATCGGGCACGCGGCGGTCGCCATGGCCCAGCCGGCATCCGCCTTCATGCGCGCGGCCAGCGCGTCGATCAGCGCCGGATCGATCAGCGGCTCGTCCCCCTGGATGTTGATCACGATGTCGTCATCGCCGGGCTGCGCCGCCTCCGCCACCCGGTCGGTACCGGAAGGATGATCGGCGCGTGTCATCGCCACCTTGGCAAAGCCGCACACCGCGTCCGCGATCCGGACGTCATCCGTGGCGACCACGACCTCATCAAGCGCGGCCGCGCGCCGCGCCGCCTCTACGACCCACTGCACCAACGGTTTCCCGCAAATCGGATACAGGCTTTTGCCCGGGAACCGCGTCGAACCCCAGCGCGACGGGATCACGCCAATCACACGCATACTATTGTTCCTGTTAGGTTGAAAATCGTGTCTATTTTGTGTGTTCCTTCAACGAGAGTCAAGCTTCGAAGGCTCTTCAAAATCGCTCGGATTGACCCAATCGGCACGCGGTGCCGTCCCCCGCTGCCACTGTTCATAAAAGCCGCGCATGCGGTCATGGGCATGCGGATAGGCATCAAACACGTCCCCCTGACCGAGCGCGCGCGGATCGCCCTGCTCCGCCAGCTCCTTGAAGAGGCGCGCCTTGAGCGCCGCCGCGCGGCCGTCCTCCGCGATCCGGTTGACCAGACAATCGGGGTCAGCGCTGAGGTCGTACAGCTCTTCGCGGCCGCGCCGGCCGAAGCAGACTTCCCAGAACCGGCGGCCGGCCGGATCGCCCCGCGCGGCCAGCACCTCGCTCTTGGTGGGGCTGCCGTCCACGTCGAGATAGCCGGTCTCGGGATTGCACGCCGGCCACCGCGAGGGCTCGAAGTTGTGCAGGTAGAGCAGCCCGTCCTGCACGATCCCGCGCACCGGATACCCCGCGTCGTTCGGCCGCCCGATGTCGTTGCGCTCGCGGCCGATC
>JAGOBZ010000062.1 GCA_017999015.1 Kiritimatiellia bacterium | reverse complement strand
CATGAAGCGGTCCATCACGAACGCGGCGCGCGCCATATAGCCCGAATCCTCCAGCAGGGAGAGGCAGAAAAACATGAAGAAGATCGGCGGAATGAACGTCGCCATCGTCTGCAAGCCCGCGCCGATCCCCCCGGCGAGCAGCGCCACCAGCCACCCGGGCGCCGCGACATGCGTCAGCAGCGCTTGGGTTCCTTCGACAAAAAGCGCGCCGCCGGCCAGATCGAAGAAATCGATGAAGGCGCCGCCCACCGTCTGCGTCAGCCAGAACACGGCGTACATCACCAGCAGGAAGAAGGGAATGCCTAAAAAGCGGTTCAGAATCACTTTGTCGGCTTTGGCCGTGAAGTACTCCTTCAATTCCGTGTGGCGCAACACATCGCGGCAGAGCCCCTGAATCACACCGTAGCGCGTCTCCGCCAGAATCACATCCGGCGTTTCCTTGAGCACATGTCCGATGCGCGCCGCGCACTCGCCGGCCAACACCGACGCGAGGTCCTTGAGCCCGGCCGCTTTCTCCATCACCAGCGGATCACCCTCCAGCAGACGGATCGCCACCCAGCGCGCCGGCACCTCCAGCGCCTTAGCGGTCAGTGAGCTGCCAGCTTCAAGCACGCTGATCTCGCGCTCCACCTCATCAGGGTAGTCATACTGGAACAAACGGACAGCGGGGGCGCGCGCCGCCTCGTCCAATGCCTGCGCGAGCGCCGCGATCTCGCGCGGATTCTGAGCGTTCACGCCGATCACCGGGCAGTTCAGATGGCGCGCCATGTGTTCGAGATCGATGTGGATCTTACGGTTGCGCGCGATGTCCATCATGGTCAGCACCATGATCATCGGCACCTTCAGCTCCAGCAGCAGGAGCGTCAGATAGAGGTTCCGCTCCAGGTTGGTGGCGTCCACCACATTCACAAAGAGATCGGCCTGGCCGCTCAGCGCGTATTCCAGGGTCACGCGCTCGTCCTCGCTCAGCGCCGTCAGCGAATAGACGCCCGGCAGATCGACCAGCGTGGCCTCACCTCCACCGGGCAGGCGCAGCTCGCCCTCCTTCTTTTCCACCGTCACGCCCGGCCAGTTGCCGATACGCTGCCGCGCGCCGGTGAGCCCGTTGAACACCGTGGTCTTTCCCGAATTGGGATTGCCGATCAAACCGATCCGAAACATTTTCTTCATCTCCACGCTCCCGTGTGACGCCGCGCGTCAGAGTGGCTTCACTTTCAACACGCCCGCCTCGGCCCGCCGCAGCGAAAGGTGGAAGCCGCGCACCTCCAGCTCAAGCGGATCGCCCAGCGGCGCGACATTCACCAGCTTGAGCCGCGTGCCGCGGGTCAGGCCCAACGCCAGCAGCTTTGCGCGGTACGCCGCGTTGCCCGCCGCATAGCCGGTGATTTCAACGGTCTGTCCAGGGGTCATCTCAGTCGGTGCCATGGCTCGCTCCTTTGTTAGAGAGGAGCCACTTTATTAGATTAGACTAACTTAGGCAAGTGGAACTTTTGTTTTTTCGGCAAAGGCGTAGAATATCTCGGGAGTGCAGGCGACAACGCCATGAACCCCCGATAAGAAAAAAGCCCGCCGGACCGGAAGGTCAGCGGGCTCACAGTTAGCGCATGCGTCAGGAACGCTCAGCGGCGGCTGCGCAGGCGGCCGTGCTTCAGGAAGCCGTCGTAGTTGCGCATCAGCAGGTGCGATTCCATCTGGCGCAGCGTATCGAGCGCGACGCCCACGATGATCAGCAAGCTGGTGCCTCCGAAGAACGAAGCCATCTCCCAGGGCAACTCCATCATGCCGCGCAGGAATTGCGGCACGAGGGCAATGATCAGCAAGCCTAGGCCGCCGATCAGGGTGACGCGCGTCATCAACGCGTCCAGATATTCCGCTGTCGCGCGGCCCGGACGGATGCCCGGCACATAAGACCCCTCGCGCTTGAGGTTATCGGAGATCTGCATCGCATTGAACTGGGTCGCCACCCAGAAGAAGGCGAAGAACATGATCAGCAGCGCATAGACCGCCAGGTGCAGCGGGCTGGTCATGTCGCTCAACTGAACGCCGAGCCATTTCAGCCAGCCCAGCCACTCGATCTCGGCCGGGATGCGGCTCAAGAGCGCGGCGGGGAACTGGATCAGCGGCCCCGCGAAGATGATCGGCATGACGCCGGTGTAGTTCACTCGCAGCGGCATATACGTCTGCTGCATGCCGTAGGAGTTGCCCCCGCCGGCGGCGCGGCGCGTGGAGTGGATCGGCACCTTACGGACGCCCTGCGTGAGCATCACGGTTCCCATCGTAATCAGGAAGCCGAAGAGCAGCAGAAGCAGCAGCTCGATCGGACTGCGGGTGGCGGTGATGCCGCCCAGTCCGAAGTAGCGCGTCCAGGCTTCGATGATCGCCACAGGCAGGCGCGACGTGATGTTGATCATGATGATCAGCGATGTCCCGTTGCCGATGCCGCGCTGCGTGATCTGGTCCGCCAGCCACATGACGAGCAGCGACGCGGTGGTCATGGCGATGACGGTCATGACATTGAACCCGAAGCCCGGGCGCGTCACGATCTGCACGCCGCCCAAGCCGAACGACGCCGGATTCTGCAACGCGGTCGCGAGGGCAAAGGACTGGAACACGCAGATGCCGATGGTCAGATAGCGGGTGATCTGCGCCAGCTTGACCCGGCCCGATTCGCCTTCGCGGCGCATGCGCTCGAGCGTCGGGATGACCGCCGTCAGGAGCTGAATGATAATCGAGGCGCTGATGTAGGGCCAGATGCTCAGAAAGCCGACCGCGCACTGATTGAGCGCGCCGCCGCTGAACACGTTAAACCAATCCATGAGGCCGCCGCCTGCGCCGGCGGTCTCACGGATTCGTTCCAGTTCCTGCTGCAGCGTCTGCCAATCCACGCCCGGAGTCGGTATCATGGAGATCAGCCGGCAGATGAAGACCAGGCCGGCGGTCAACAGGATGCGTTTCCGGAGTTCCGGGATCTTAAAGGTGTTCGCGAACGACTCTAGCATGGCCATGGTCAGACCCCTTAGACGATTTCGACACTGCCGCCGGCGGCTTCGATCTTCGCTTTCGCTGACGCGCTGACGCCGTTGGCTTTCACGGTCAGTTTCTTGGTCAGATCGCCGTGGCCGAGGATCTTGACGCCGTCGAACTTCTTGGCATACAGGCCGTTCTCGCGGAGCAGCTCCAGCGTGACGTCCGTGCCGTTCTCGAAGCGTTCAAGGTCACAGACATTGACCGGCGCGTAGACCACGCGTGTGGGGTTCTTGAAGCCGCGTTTCGGCAGTCGCCGGATGAGCGGCATCTGACCGCCTTCAAAGCCCAGCTTGACCTTGTGGCCCTTGCGGGCCTGCTGGCCCTTGTGGCCGCGGGTAGATGTTTTACCCATACCCGACGCGCGGCCGCGGCCCACGCGTTTACGCGTCTTGCGCGCACCCGGGGTATTCTTCAGTGATGACAAATCCATTGCGAAAACTCCTATGCGTTAACGTCAAATAGTTGACCGTGCAGATCACTTCACTATTCGTTATTAACTCTTCCCTGTTTAAGCTCGTGCGGCGGCAATCTCCTCGGCCGAGCGCAGATTGTTCAGCGCATCGACCGTGGCCTTGACCACGTTGAGGCGGTTTTTGCTGCCCAGCGACTTGCCGATGGCATCACGCACGCCGGCGGCCTCGAGGACGGGGCGCATGCCGCCGCCGACGATCAGGCCGGTGCCGTCCGGAGCGGGCTTGAGCAGCACGCGGCCGCCGTCGCACACGCCGGTCACCTCATGCGGGATCGTCTTGCCCGCGAGCTTGACGCGCATCATCTCTTTTTTCGCCGCATCGCCGCCCTTGCGGATGGCGTCGCTGACCTCATTGGCCTTGCCGAAGCCGAAGCCGACGCGGCCTTCGCGGTCACCCACGACGACCACGGCGCTGAAGCTGAAACGGCGTCCGCCCTTGACCACCTTGGCGCAACGGTTCACAAACACGACGCGCTCGTCGAATTCGCTCTGCGCCTCACTCCGGGGAAATCTTGCTTCTGCGCTCACTTCGCCTCCTCTGCCGTCTCAACGGCGCGCTCCGAGATCTTCAGGCCGGCGGCGGTGGCAGCCTCCACGATCTGCTTGACGCGACCGTGAAACTTAAACCCGCCGCGGTCGACGACCACGATCGAAATGCCCTTGTCCTTCGCCACGCCGGCCGCCTGTTCGCCGACCCGCTTGGCGGTCTCCAGATTGCACGGCTTGGCCTCCTTCAGCGTGGAGGTGGCAGCCAATGTGCGCATCGCGACGTCATCGATGAACTGCACGTACATGTGCTTGTTCGAGATACAGATGGCCATGCGGGGACGCGCGGCTGTGCCTTTCACGCGCTGACGCAGGCGCATGTGGCGGCGATTGCGTTGTTCTTTACGGTTAAAACTCATGTTGTTCAGCTCCGTTCGGGCCTTATGCGACCGTCTTGCCCTGCTTGCGGCGGATCTGCTCGCCCACGTACTTGATACCCTTGCCCTTGTAGGGCTCGGCCGGATAGTAACTGCGGATGCGGGCAGCAGCCTCGCCGACGAGTTCCTTCTCGATGCCCTCGACGTTGACGACCAGACCGTTGGGGTCGACCGTCACCTTGATGCCTTCGGGAATCGCATACTCTTTCGGGGACGCAAAGCCGAGCGAAAGGCTCAGTTTCGTGCCCTGAAGCACCGCTTTAAAGCCCGTGCCCTCGATGGAGAGCGCCTTCTTGTAGCCGTTGGTCACGCCTTCGATCATGTTTTTGACCAACGTGCGGCTTAGGCCATGACAACTCTTCTGCATGCGCGAATCATCGGCGCGGGACACCAGCACCCGGCCGTCCTCGACCTTGACGTTGATACCCTTTTGGAAGACGCGGCTCAACTCGCCCAACTTACCCTTGACCGTAACGGCATTACCGTCGGCGGTCACCGTGACGCCAGCGGGAATCACGACCGGTTGTTTACCAATTCTCGACATCGTTGAAACCCCTCTTACCAGATTGTGCAGATGAGTTCACCGCCGAGCTTGCGCTTGCGGGCTTCCTTGCCGCTGAGGATGCCGCCTGACGTGCTCAGGACTGCGGCACCCATGCCGCCCAGCACGTTAGGGATATCCTGCACGCCGCAGAATTTGCGGAGGCCCGGCTTGCTCTCGCGGCGCATGCCGCGGATCGCCGGCTCGGCGTCGTCGTTATACTTCAATTCAATGCTCAGCACGCGCGGAACGCCGCTGGTCATCGTGAAGTTCGTGATGTAGCCTTCTTCTTTCATCACGCGGAGAATCTCGCCCTTGATTCGGGAGCCCGGAAGCTCGACCGAGGGCAGTCCGGCTTTCAGCGCATTTCGGATGCGCGCCAACATGTCAGAAATCGGATCCGACGTCATTGTACACTCCTCACCAGCTTGCCTTGGTCACACCCGGGATCATGCCCGACACAGCCAGCTCTCGGAAACAGATACGGCAGAGCTGGAACTTACGGATATACGCACGCGGGCGTCCGCACCGGGAACACCGGTAATACTTGCGCGACGAAAACTTCGGCGCACGTTTGGCTTTTTCCATCAGACAGGTTTTGGCCATTGTGGAAATCCTCCTTATTTGCCGGCGAACGGCACGCCCAGAGCGGTCAGCAGCTCGCGGGCCTCTTTGTTATCCCTCGCCGTGGAGACGAAGGTGATGTCCATGCCGACATCGTTGCCCTGCGCGCCGGAGTCCATGAGTTCGGGGAAGATCGTGTGTTCTTTCAGGCCCAGCGTATAGTTGCCCCGTCCGTCAAACCCGCGGTTCGCAACCCCGCGGAAGTCGCGGATACGCGGCAGCGCGCTGTTGACCAGACGCTCCACGAAATCGAACATGCGTTCGCCGCGCAGGGTCACTTTCGCGCCGATCACCATGCCTTCACGCAACTTGAAGTTGGAGATGCTCTTGCGGGCCTTGCACAGCACCGGCTTCTGGCCGGCGAGTTTGCCCAGATCATCAACGATGGTCTTCTGCACATCTTTCTCGACGATGCCGAAGCCCATGTTGATCACCACCTTCTGCAGGCGGGGAACCAGCATCTTGTTCTTGAGGCCGAGTTTCTCCTGAAGACTCGGCGCCAGCTCTTTCGTGAATTTTTCTTTAAGATTGGCCATATCCGCTCCCCTTAGTCCAGGTTCTTGCCCGAGGCCTTGGATTTACGCACCGTCTTGTCGCCCTCTTGGACGCGACGGATGCGGACACCCTTTTTCTTGTCCGGGTCGTAGGGCATCAGATTGGAAAGGCCGATCGGGGCCTCGCGGTCCGCGAAACCGCCGTTGGGCACGGTCTGCGAGCGGCGGATAGCCTTCTTCACCATGTTCAGGCCCTGCACCACGGCCTTGCCCTTTTTGGGCAGCACCCGCAGCACCTTGCCTGTCTTTCCGGCGCTATCGCCAGCAATGGCGATCACGATATCGTTTTTCTTGATTCTAGCAACACTCATGCTGTTTCCTAACCCGTAACCGTTTTGACGGCCGCCGCCCTGCGCGGGCAGGACCCTCATCGGCGTTACGGCCCTTCACTGCTTAGACCACTTCCGGAGCCAGCGAAATGATCTTCATGTAGTTCCTGTCGCGCAACTCGCGGGCGACAGGCCCGAAAATGCGGGAACCGACCGGGTTCATCTTGTTGTCCACGATCACGCACGCATTCTGGTCGAACCGGACATACGAGCCGTCATCGCGGCGGATGGGCTGGCCCGTGCGGACAATGACCGCCGTGCAGACCTGACCCTTCTTGACCGCGCCGGTCGGCGCCGCCTCCTTGATGGCCACGCGCACGACATCGCCCAGATGGGCATACCGTTTGCGCTGGCCCAGGACACGGAAACACATCGCGCGCTTGGCGCCGGTGTTGTCCGCGACCACCATCACTGTCTGTTCTTGGATCATGTCACTTCACCTCAGGCTTGACGATACGCCAGCGCTTCGTCGCGCTCAACGGCCGGGTTTCAACGATGGTCACCGCATCGCCCACTTTCGCGGCGTTGGCCTCGTCATGGGCATGGTACTTCTTGAACCGGCGGATCACCTTGCCGTACACCGGGTGGCGCTCACGACGCTCGCCCTGCACGATCACCGATTTCTCGCCGCTCTTGCTCACCACGACGCCCTTGCGGACTTTGCGGCTGCCGCGCTTCTCTGTTGTCTCGGCCATTTACTTAGCCTCCCGCTCAGCTTGCACCGTCTTCATACGCGCGATTTCATGGCGCATCGTACGCAGACGGACCGGTTTCTCAATGCCGGAACCCGACTTGTGCTTGATCCGCAGGTCATTGAGTTCCTGTGACCGCTCGCGGATCTTTTGGTCGAGCTCCACCGCTCCGAGTTCTCTTAAGTCTCTTGCTTTCATGGTTCCGTTAAGCTCCCGTTACATGGCGCGTGACGAGCTGCGTGCGGATGCCGAGCTTGGTGTCCGCCAGGCGCAGGCACTCGCGCGCCACGGAGTCGGACACGCCGCCGATCTCGAACAGCATTTTGCCGGGCAGAATCACGGCGACCCACAGCTCGGGGTTGCCCTTGCCGCTGCCCATACGCACTTCAATCGGCTTGCGGCTCACGGATTTGTCAGGGAAGATGCGGATCCACAGCTTGCCCTTGCGCTTCATCTCGCGGTTAATGACAACACGGCAGGCTTCGATCTGCGTGTTGGTCATCCAGCCGCGTTCCAGCGCCTTCAGGCCGAATTCGCCGTAAGCCAACTCGGCACCGGACGTCGCAAAACCCGCGCGGTTTCCCTTAGACTGCTTGCGGAACTTGACCCGCTTAGGCATTAGGGGCATCTTTTCTCCTCCTCTGACCGCCGGTGCGGACCGGCTGGAAATCGTCTTTCTTGCAGATCCAGACCTTCACGCCGATCAGTCCCGCCGTGGTGTGCGACTCGGCGAACCCGTAGTCGATGTTCGCGCGCAGCGTGTGCAGCGGGACCTTGCCCTGCTTGCTCCACTCGACGCGCGAAATTTCGGCACCATTGATACGGCCGCTGCAACGGATCTTGATCCCGTCGACGCCCATGTCCATGGCGACCTTTTCGGCGCGCTTCATGGCGCGCTTGAGAGCCACGCGGCGCTCGACCTGCTGCGCGATGCTTTCTGCCACCAACTGCGCGTTGGCATCGGGATCACGCACCTCGTGAATCTCGAGGTAGATGTCTTTGCCGGTCTTCTTGGCGAGATCCTGACGGATCTTGTCAATGTCCTGGCCCTTGCGCCCGACCACGACGCCCGGACGGGCGGTGAACAGGTTGATGCGCACGCGGTTGGCATAACGCTCGATCAGGATCTTGGTGATCGCTGCACTCTCGAGGCGTTTCTTGACCATCTCGCGGATCATCATGTCTTCAGACAACAGCTCTCCGAACTGCTTCTTGTTGGCAAACCAACGGCTACGCCACTGCTTGTCAACCGCGATCCGGAAACCGATAGGATTTACTTTCTGTCCCAAAGTTCTGCTCCTTAGAAAATCGCCGGCCTCACTGACCGTCGGTCAGAACAACCTTGCAATGACTCAGCCTCTTGGCAATCGGGCTCGCGCTTCCGCGGGCACGCGGCCAGAACCGGCGCATGCGCGTCCCCTCATCAAACACGCACAGGCTGACCTTGAGCATGTCGACATCGAGGTTCGCGTTGTTCCGCGCGTTGGCGACAGCCGACTTGAGCGTTTTGCTCAGGACGGCAGCCGCTTTACGCGGACTAAACTCAACGATCTGCAGGGCGGCGGACACCGGCAGCCCCTGGCACTTGCGAGCCAACGGGCGGCCTTTCTGAGCCGACATCCTGACGTTTCGGGTAATGGCAGTCACTTCCATTGTTCTCAGACTCCGTTATTTCGCGGCCGCCTTGTCCGTGTGGACGCCGTGCGATTTGAAGGTTCGCGTCGGCGCGAATTCGCCCAAACGGTGACCCACCATGTTCTCAGTGATGAAAATCGGCACATGCTGCCTGCCGTTGTGAATGGCAAACGTGTGCCCGACGAAATCCGGCAGAATCATGGAGCGGCGCGACCAGGTCTTGATCGGCTGCTTCCTTCCGGACGCATTCATTTTCTCGACTTTCTCGAGCAGGCTCTTCTCTACGTAAGGGCCCTTTTTAATAGACCGTGCCATGCGTTACTTTCTCCGCTTCACAATGAACCTGCTGCTGGTCTTCCGGCGGTTGCGCGTCTTGCCGCCCTTCGACAGCTTGCCCCAAGGCGACCGCGGGTGACTGCCGCCAGACGTGCGGCCTTCGCCGCCGCCCATCGGATGGTCAACCGGGTTCATCGCCACGCCGCGCACCGTCGGACGGATGCCCATCCAGCGCTTGCGGCCCGCTTTGCCCAGATTGATGCTGCTCCAGTCGGCGTTGCCGACCTGGCCGATCGTGGCCATGCACTTAGCCAGAATGCGGCGCACCTCGCCGGAGGGCATGCGCAGCGTGACGAAGTCGCCGTCGCGCGCCATCACCTGGCAACTGTTGCCCGCAGAACGGGCCAGCTTGCCGCCCTGTCCGGGCACCAGCTCAATGTTGTGCACAGACAGGCCCAGCGGAATCAGCGCCAGCGGCAGGCAATTGCCCACGCTCGGCTCGGCTTCCGGCCCCGACATCACGGCATCGTTCACCTTCAGGCCCTGCGGCGCGAGGATGTAACGCTTTTCGCCGTCGACGTACTTCAGCAGCGCCAGGTTGGCGGAACGGTTCGGATCGTAGGCGATCGCCTCGACGCGCGCCGGGATGCCGATCTTGTTGCGGCGGAAGTCCACAATGCGGTAACGGCGCTTGACGCCGCCGCCGCGGTGGCGGGTTGTGATGCGCCCCTGGTTGTTGCGCCCAGCCTTGCTCTTCTTCGCCTCGGTCAACCTGCGGAGAGGTTTGACCTCGGTGATTTCGTCGAAGGTCGGAGCGACGCGGTGTCGCAAGCCGGCGCTTCTCGGTTTGAATGTCTTAAGCCCCATGGCCTTGTTATCCTTTCCGACGGCGTTAACTGACGCTCTCGATGCGCTCGCCCGCTTTGACCGTCACAATCGCGCGCTTCCATCCGGAATCGCGGACCACGCGCCGGTTCTTCAGGGTGCGCAGCGTGCCCTTGTAGTTCTGGGTTCTGACCGCCAGCACATGCACGCCGAAATACTTTTCAACGGCATCTTTAATCTCGATCTTGTTCGCTTTGGGAGCGACCTCGAGAATGTACTGGTTCTCGCACGCCAGCTTCGTGCCCTTTTCCGTAATCTGCACCTTGCGGATGATCCCGGCGTGCTTCATGCGCCCACCTCCGTCTTCTTCTTCATGCGCGCCGTCAGCGCCTCGAACCCTGCCTTGGTGGCCACCAGCGTGCGGTAGAAAAGCAATGAATATACATCAACTTCCGCCGCACTGACAACCTCAACCTTTTCCAGGTTGCGGGCCGCAAGCATCACTTTCTCCTCGTGCTGATCCAGCACGATCAGCGCCGAGCGGTGTGCGCCCAGCTTCGCAAGCAGCGCCGTCAACAGCTTGGTCTTCGGCTCGGCCAGATCGATCGCGTCGATCACCACCGTCTGCCCCTCGGCGATCTTGTCGCTCAGGGCGCGGGTGAAAGCGAGCTGCTGCACTTTGCGGTTGATTTTCTGCGAGAAGTCGCGGGGCTTGGGCCCGAAGGCCACGCCGCCGCCGCGCCACACCGGACTCTGACGGTATCCCGCGCGGGCACGGCCGGTGCCCTTTTGCTTCCACGGCTTCTTGTTGCTGCCGGCAACC
Organism: Kiritimatiellia bacterium; assembly: GCA_017999015.1. Lineage (GTDB taxonomy): Bacteria > Verrucomicrobiota > Kiritimatiellia > RFP12 > UBA1067 > DUPH01. The sequence goes on along the minus strand of JAGOBZ010000062.1, from coordinate 759 downwards.
TCGCCCTTGCTCAGCGTAGAGGCCGTACCGGCGCGGAAGGCGTTCTGAATCGCCACCACCACGTCCTTGACAGCCTGCTCGCCCTTATCCAGCACCAGCCGCTCGTCCGCGAATGTCATTTCGCCCGCTGGCTCGCCGGCCGGATTAAAAACCTTGATCGTACTCATCGGTTCTCCACCCCTATTTCTTCAGGGCTTTCCTGATAATGACTACGCCACCTTTGGGCCCCGGCACCGAGCCGGCCACCAGCAGCAGGTTTTCCTCGCCGCGAACCTGCACGACAACCAGATTGCGGGCCTTGCGGTTGACCGCGCCCATGTGGCCGGGCATGCGTTTGCCCTTGTCCACCCAACCCGGCAGATCGCGCGCGCCGATGCCGCCGATGCGGCGCTTCGAGTGACCGCCGTGGGTCATCGGACCGCCGCCCATCCGGTAACGCCGCACCACGCCCGCGAAGCCGCGGCCCTTGGTGACGCCCGAAATGTCGACGTATTTCACGCCTTCAAACATGCTGACCGTCACCGCATCGCCCGCCTTGACCTCTTCGCCCTCGTCGAGCGCGAACTCCTTGGTCATCTTGCAGGGCGTCACCCCGGCTTTCTCGAAGTGCTTGACCTCCGCCTTTGCCAGACGGGAGGGCTTCTGCTCTTCATAGCCGAGCTGCACCGCGCGATAGCCGTCCGTCTCAGGCGTTTTCACCTGGACGACCGGACACGGGCCAGCCTCCAACACGGTTACAGCAATCCGACGCCCCTGGTC
>JAGOBZ010000061.1 GCA_017999015.1 Kiritimatiellia bacterium | reverse complement strand
TCTGGCACGACTATGCTTTCCAGACAGACTTGGACGGCGGCGTGCTGGAGTTGTCGCTGGACGGCGGCAGTTGGTTTGACGTGACCGCCTCCGGATCAGGCGCCGCGTTCGCGGCCAATGGCTACACGACCACGTTGAGCACGACAGGGTCGCTCACCTCGCGCAATCCGCTGGCCGGGCGCGACGCGTGGTCGGGCACCAGTCCAGGGTTTGTCAAGGTGGTGGTGAATCTGACGGACACCGCGAAGTACGCGGGCCACTCGCTACGCGTCAGGTGGCGCCTGGGCACCGACAGCAGCACGGCCAGTGCCGGCTGGTACGTGGACGATGTGACGCTTTCCGGCATCGGCGATCCGCCGCCGGTGCCGCTGCCGGGAACGATGATTCGCGTACACTGACGGGGCGCGTGTACACGGGGCTCAACGCGGAAACGAGAGGGGGGCGTGTGAAGAGGGGGCTGAACGAAAACGGAGCCGGTCGCATCGGGTACCGCGCCTGGGCGGTTGCGGTGTTGGCAGGAGGTCTCACGGCGGCGCAGGCTGCGGGTGCGCCGGCCGAGGACGCGCGCAGGCTGGTGACGGACGCCGCGAGCGGCGCGCTCTCCATGCACGTCGGCCAGACGCTGTGCTGGACCTATGTGCCGCAGGGCCGCGAGGGCAAGCCCTATTTCCATCCGCTGGCGCTGCCGGGCACGGGCGAGGCCTTGACCGCATACCGCCCGCCGGACCATGCGTGGCACCTGGGCTTATGGTTCTCGTGGAAGTTGATCAACGGCTATAATTTCTGGGAGCCCACCTCCAACGCCGTGACGCGCGTGGTGGCGCAGCGGATCACGCCGGAGCCCGACAAGCGGGTGACGATTGAGGTGACGCTGGCCTATCTGGGGGACGGCCTCGAGCTGGTGCGCGAAACACGCACGGTGCGCGTGACCACGGCGTTCAACGGCAACTATGCCATCGCGTGGGAGAGCGCGTTCACGGCGCAGGACCGGCCGGTGGAATTCGCCTGCACGCCGGCCAAACGCGGCAAGGACGGCAACTGGGCCAGCGGCGGCTATGCCGGGCTGATGTGGCGTTTCCCCGATGCCGACGCGCTCACCTGCCGGTATGTGAACGCCGAAGGCAAGAGCGACGTTCAAACCTGCGGCGAGTCGAGCGAGCGCCTAGACATCACGGCCGTGTCGCCGGCGTCCGGCGCCCGTGCGCGGATCGTGATCCGTGATCGCGGCGGTCATCCGCGCCAGCCGACGCCTTGGTTCGCGCGGCACGATCTCAAGGCGCACAAGGGGCGCGGCTATTTTCTGGCTGGGCCCTCGCTGATCTTTCACGAGCCTTTGCGGCTGGAGGCCGGCGAGATGCTAACAATGAGATATGACATCGAGGTCGCTCGGATGCCATAACGGCCGATGATGTTCAGCGGGGCGGTGCAGTCAATGGACAATAACGCAAGAATTTGGCAGGTGGCGACCGCGATCCGGGACAGGTTGAACGAACCGCTCAGGGTGGCTGATCTGGCTGATGCAGCGGGCCTGTCCGAGCGGCATTTCCATCGTCTCTTTCGCGCAGTTATCAAAGAGTCGCCTGCCGATCATATCGTACGGTTACGACTGGAACGCGCGGCGGCCTGGCTGGCCTACACCGATTTCCCTGTGATTGATGCGGCACTGGCCGGCGGCTATGATTCGCGCGAAGCGTTTACGCGCATGTTTCACGCACGCTTCGGCTGTACGCCCGGAGCTTTCCGTGTTCAGATGCGCAAAAAGCGCGTACGCATTCCCGTGAAGCCCCCGGCTGGCATGGGAATGCCGTATGAAGCCACCTTGCCGCCGATGAAAGTTGCGGCGTGGCCCCATCTGGGCCCCTCGTTGAACGCGACGTCGACTTGGCTGAAACTCGGCAGGTGGGGGCGCAAGCAAGGCTTTTTGACGCCGCACACGCTGCCGATCACGGTCTTGTATGACGACGACGGCATCACGTTGCCGCAATATGAGCGCGTGGATGCCGCGCTGGCTCTCAGTCCGGAGTGTCAGATACTGCCGTCTGAGGGCGTGCCGCCTGTTGTGCTGACCCTTGTCGGCGGTCGACACGTCATCCTGCCGTTTGAGGGGTCGCTGTATGAACTGGGGCCGGTGTGGGATTATTTTTCGTTGCGCTGGTTTCCTGCGAGCGGGCATGCGTTGCGGGATTCCCGGATGTTGATGCTGCACGATCCCGCCGAGGTGCCTGTGCGGGTGTGTGATTATTTTCCGCTGGTGACGGGGCGGCTGCTACACGTCCGATTGTGCATCCCGATCGACCGTGTGCCAGCTCAGGGGCTGCCACCGATTCACGCCGCGTGTATGACGCGCGTTTTCTGAATCTGGCGCGTAAGAATATTTTTGCGAGATGGCAGAATCGGTCACATCCTGTTCGGCAGCCCCGGTATGATTCTATATAAATGAACAACGTCGAGATTGGCTGCGGGGAAGCCGCTGCCCGGCGCGGGATACGTTCCGGCTACAGGCCGGAAGACATGTAGGAGTGTTATGGAACTGCACAGGATTGCGGTCTTGATGTTACTGGCCTGGCATGCGCAGAGATGCGCTGCGGTGATCTCGACGTTTCCATATGAAGAGAACTTCGAGCACGGCGGTGCCTTGCCTTGTGGATGGGTCAGCGAGCCCGCCGGGGGCAATGACGCATGGATCGCCAGTTCCGGCGAGATTGACGGGCCAGCCGGCGACCACACGTCCGGCGACGGCTATTTCCTGAGCGCGGACGGGTGGGATCATTCGGAGACCGATTCGTTGCTCTATCTGCCGGCTCTGGATCTCTCGGCGATGGTCAACCCGGCCATCGCCTTCTGGACTTGCATTGGTGACGAGGAAGGGTGTGAATCCCAAACGCATTTATATCTTGAGGCCCGGCAAGGCGAGAGTTGGGTGCAGGTCGGGGCCACTCACGGCTGGACGCCCTTTTTTTGGATCGAGGCACTCGAGAGTCTGAACAGCTATAAATCCACCAACACGCTCCTGCGTTTTCGGGCGGACGTTCCGGAATCGGGCTGGTCTGTTGAGGACGCCTGCCTGGATGATATCCGCATTTTCGACAACACCAACGCGCCGTCCATGCCGAACCTGCAGGCCCCGGCGCACGGCGCCTCCGCCATACCGGTCTTCGCCACGCTGCGCTGGGAGCAACGCGCGGGGGTCACGGGCTACCGTCTCTATGTCGGCACCGACGGCGGCGGCTCCGCCACGCCATCGAACCTGCACGACGGAACTGACGTGTCCGGCACGGCGAACCGCTTCGGCCTGAACGATCTGGAGCCTTCCACGACTTACTACTGGCAACTCGTGGCGGTCAACAGTGTCGGCGACAGTCCGGCCTCGCCGATCCGCAGCTTCACCACCGGTGCGCGCACAACCGTCTCCGCCTTCCCCCACACCCAGAACATGAGCAACAGCGGCAACACGCCGGTCGGCTGGATCAACGGGTTTAACGATGATGGCACCGGTTGGGCGTTCAACGATTTCTACGCCGACCACACCACGGGATCCGGATATTACGGCTATGTGGACGTCAACTACCAGAATCCGGTGACCACGATCACCAGCGCCTTCCTCACGCCGCGCTTCGATCTTTCCGGAACAACCTATCCCAAGCTCTCCTACTGGTACCGAAAGGACAATTCGGGGAACTACCTGTATGTCTATGTCTACTACAACGGCGCGTGGCGCAGCGCCACGCTGGCCAGCCATTCCAGCCAGACTTCGGGGTGGGTCAACAAGGTGGTCGACCTGACTCCCTACAAGTCCGCCGACCTGCGTATCCGCTTCGACGTGGCGGAGCGCGGCTGGTGGAACGGGGATATCCCCGTCGGTTTGGACGACGTGACGATCTACGACGATACCGAGATCCCGCTGGCGACGACCGTGGTCAGCCCAGACGACAACGCGGTGGACGTGTATACGCGCGGCACGTTCCGGTGGCAGTCCGTCGCGCGCGCCGACGACTATCTGTTCTCTTTCGGCACCGACGGCGCGGGCTCGGCGTTGCCCTCGAACCTGCACAACCGAGTCGCGCTCGGCAACGTCACCACGCGCGCCTATTCGGGTCTCGCCTACGGCACGGTCTACCGCTGGGCCATCACGCCGAAGAACCAGATCGGCGAGGCCACGAACATCCCGGTTTGGACATTCACCACGCTGGCGCAGCCGCCCGCGCTGCCGTTCGAGGATGATTTTGAGACCGACCTGTCGGCTTGGGTCGTGGAGACTTCAGGCAGCGGCACGTTGACGCTCTCGACCGAGGACACGGTCAGCGGCACGCGCGCCTTGCGGGCTGAAGCCAACCCGTCAGGCTATTACACCTACGGCGGCTCGACGCTCACGCGAACCTTCAGCCCCGCCTCGAATCCGCAACTCGCTTTCTGGTACCGCGTCACGCAGGGCGACTATGCCGACGTGAGCGTGGACATCTTCGACGGCACATGGCACACCAGCATATGGTCCGGCGAGTCAGATGAATGGGAAGAGGTGATCGTGGATTTAGCGTCCTACAACACCGAAGGCGGCGAGTTCATGGTGCGCGTCAATCTGAACGCCATTTACAGTTCGTTTGGCGAGGCGGTGTCGCAGGTGGTTTATTTAGACGGGCTGCGCCTGCTGGAGGCGGGCGGTGTGCCGTTGGTGCCGCACACGCCCGCGCCGGCGGAAGGTGCTGTCGGCGTGCCGGTCACCGCGCCGCTGCAATGGCTGCCTGGCATGTTCACCACGCAAGTATACGTCTACGGTTCCACGAACGCCTTGGCCGTGACCAATCTGCAGGGGGCGGCGCTTTGGGCCGGGCCGCTCTCGGCGAACCTCGCCAATCCGCCGATGCTTGCCGGCGGGGCCACTTACTATTGGCGTGTTGTCGCCTCCAACAGCTTTGGGGTCACCACCGGCGCGGTCTGGCGTTTTGCCACCGCCGTGCCGACTGTGATGACGCTGCCGCATGCGCAGACCTTCGGCAGCGGTCTGCCAGCCGCCTACGAGACGCAGGACAACGAGTGGGCGGCGCTGCGGCACGACATCACGCGCAACAGTGCGCTGGCCGCGCCGAACGACGGCATTCTGGTGATGGAGGGCGGCGGTGGCGAGGTCGTCTACTGGCAGCCGGGCAACCCGGCCCTGCTCTGGGATTATGCGGCGGAAGGGGGCGACAACTGGCGCAGTACGGCACGGTTTACGCTCTACCTGCAATCGCCCGGTGGTCCCTGCGAACTCCTGTTCGACTATAAGACGTTACTCAACGGATATGTGCGCGACATCAACCTGCGCGTCGATATCCACAAAGGCGGCGGCTGGCAGCAGGTGGGGCAGGACTTCTATCCCGATAGCACCAACGTCAACTGGACGCGTGTTTCGCTGGATCTCGGCACGATTCCCTCGGGCACGTTCGCGCTGCGCTTTTGGTCCAGCGTGAAATATTCCGAGGATTACGGCAGCCAAGGCATCCTGCTCGACAATCTGCTGGTTCAGGGCGAGGCGCAAGGGCCGGCCGCGCCCTACGGCCCCGTTCCGCTTGACGGCGAAACGGCAGCTTTCGTCACGGCGCCGCTGACGTGGTCGAACGGAGCGGAAACGGAAACGGTTGACCTTTACTTCTCCGCAAATGCGGCGGATGTCGAGGCCTGCGATCCGGACGTAAGGGTGGTGACCGGCGTTTGGACCAACCGTTACGCCCCGCCTGTTGCGCTGCCATACAGCAGTGACTATGCCTGGCGCGTGGTAGCGCACGGCGCCAACGGTTTGGCGACCACCGGCACGGTCTGGAGCTTCACGACCCAACCCGATCCGCTCAAGGCGCTTCCGTACGCGACCGGCTTCGACCTCAATCCCTGGGCCGAAGGCTGGAGCCGGCAGGGCGACGGCTCCAACCTTTGGTCACACGCCGGCACCGCCAACGCGGGCGGCCAGCAGCCGGAAATGTTCTGTGATTACGGCAGTGCCGGAACCGCGCGTCTGGCCAGCCCGCCGCTGATGACCGCCGGTTCGTCATTCCTGAACGTGAGCTTCAAGCATGACCTCGATTATTTTGACTCTGCCAAAGACCCGGTTTGGATGCGCATCCAGACCAGCCCGGACGGCGTGACGTGGAGCGACGACTATGTCGCTGAAATCAATGCCGATATCGAGACTGAAACCTTTGTCACGCAGGTCGCGGCGCAGTACGGCGGCGTGACATATGTGGCGCTGACGCTCGACGGTGTCTTGTGGGACATCGACGGCTGGTGGATCGACGATTTCGCCGTATCTGCCTCTCTGCCGCCGCAGCCGCCGTGGTCGCCGCAGCCGGCGGACGGCATGCTCACCGCGCACGCGTCTGAACTGCTGACCTGGAGCAATGGTGTGCGCACAGTGACAGTCGATCTTTATCTGGGCACCGATCAGGCGGCGGTTGAGAGTCTCGATCCGGCAATGCGACGGCTCGAGGATCAGACCGCGGCCACCTTCGATCCCGGCACACTGACCGCTGGCGCGCGCTACTGGTGGCGGGTGGTCTCGCGCGGCAACGACGGGCAGACAGTCGCAGGCCCGTTGTGGAGTTTCCGCGTGCGTTCCGCGCAGCCGCTGCCCGGCTGCTACCAGACCTCCTTCGTCGCCGATCCCTGGGACGAGGGTTGGACGCAACAGAACGACGGGTGCGACGTTCTGTGGGGAGTGCATGATACTCCGCCGGCAGGGGCGGGCGGCGTGCTGCCGGAGTTCGCCTGTGTTTCCGACAGGTCGGAAGACGCGGTCTCGCGTTTGGTCAGCCCGCCGTTCGACAGCAGCGACGGCACCCGCCTGTGCGTCAGCTTCCGCAGCGCGTTCGGGTATTTCTTCGTCATGCCGGAGAACGTCGAATTCGTCATCCAGGCCAGCTCGAACGCGGTCGACTGGGTGGACGAGGCGGTCTGGACACCGGGTGAACCGGCGGTCACGAACGTATGCCTGAGCCGGACTTACGGCAATCAGACCTACGTCGCCTGGACGCTTCGCGGCGATCTCTCCAACGTGGATTACTGGGCCATCGATGACGTGCTCTTCCATCCCGCGCTGCTGGCTGAAGTGATGCGCGAGGGCGGCCAATGGGTGTTGCAGTGGGCCGGGCTGGCAGGCAGCACCGGTTCCGTGGTGCTCACAAAGACAGATCTGAAATCGGGCGAGTGGAGCGAGATCGCGGTGCCTGTTGGCAGCGTCTGGACGAACACGCTGCCCGGTGCGCAACGCTTCTTCAAGGTCGAGGCGAAATTGCCGGACAGCGAGCTTTGACGCACTGGTGCGAGCGACAAACCCGCGCGCTTCTACCGCGTGAAAGTGGAGGTGCCGTGATGAAGGTGGATGTTATCGAGGGAATCGAGAGAATCGATGGATTCGACAAAATCGATTCAATCGATTCGTTCGATTCTCTAGAAAGCAAAGAAAGACAAACCATGAAACCGAGCCTGATTCTACTGCTGCCGCCGGCGGCGGTTCTGCTGTCGCCTGTGCAGGCGAACGGGCAGACAACCATTGATCCGGCGCATCCCTATGCCTGGGGCGCTAACATCGGGTGGGTCAACACCCGGCCAAGCGAGCCTGATGGCGCGGTCATCGGTCAGGCGCTCTGCGCCGGCTATCTCTGGATCGCGAACTGCGGCTGGATCAACCTCGGTTCTGGCAGTCCCGTAAACGGATGGCAATACGCCAACAATTCCGTTACGGACTGGGGCGTCAACCGCGACGGCGAAGGAGGTCTCGCCGGCTATGCCTACGGCGCGAACGTCGGCTGGATCGTCTTCGAGCAGACCTCCGGCCAGCCGCGCGTCGACTTGCGCACGGGCGACCTCGCCGGCTACGCCTGGGGCGCCAACGTCGGCTGGATCAGTCTCTCGAACACGATGGCGCATGTGCGCACGACGCGTCTCGACGTCGGCCCCGACATGGATGCGGACGGCATCCCCGACACCTTTGAATGGCGGCGGGCCGGCAATCTGGCCGCACTTCAGGGCGGAACGCATGATGCAGACGCCGACGGGCAGTCGGATGCCGACGAGGCCGGCGCGGACACCGATCCGCTTGACGCTTCCGATCTCCTGGCGATCACCGCGTTCCTTCGAGGCTCGGCGGAAGACTCCTTGACCTGGCGCAGCCGCCCGACGCGGCTGTATCGGATCGAGGCTTCCTTGAGCCTCTTGCCCGCCAGATGGGCGAATGCGGCGGACGGCCTGATCGGCCCGCCTGCCGGGGCGTCCACCACCCAGGGCGTCGTGACGACCGAAGACGCAAAGCGCTTCTACCGCGTCCGCGCCATCGTCCCACTTTCCGAATGACATCAAACTGAATACAACGAAAGGTCTCACGATGAACTTGCCCCGCAACTGTACCTGCCTGTTCTCCTGTTTGCTGATCCCGGCCCTCGGCCTCCGCGCGCAGGGCCCGCTTGCGCCCCCCGGGGCTCCGGGCCCCACGATGAAGTCCCTCGACGAAATTTATGCGTCCATCGCCTCGGTCCAGACGGCGGTGACGGGCGCGGCGCCGGCGATCGCGCGCGCCGAGACGCGCGTTGACGTGCTGACGCTGCCGGGCACCGCCCTGGCCCACCACCAGATCACCCAGCCCGGCTCCTACTATCTGGGTGGCAATCTCGCGATGAGCAAGACCGTCGGGATCGCCATCGCGGCGGACGACGTGACGCTCGACCTCAACGGGTTCCGCATCTCGGGCGTCAGCGGCACCGGCGTCGAGCTGGCCGTCGGCATTCGTCAGACGACGATCCGCAACGGTGCCATCAGCGGACTTTACTACGGCATCGGCTATGCCTCCGGAGGGGTGCCTCCCGAGAAGACGTGGTGCGACCAGCTCCAGGTGTCGGGCAGCTTCACCACGGCCATCAAGGTGGGGAACGCGGCCAGAATCACCCGGTGTTCGGCCTCGTCGCCCTATGGTTCTGGAGGCGTGACGGCCGGCGACGGCCTGCGCGCAGAATCCTGTGTCATCACGAAATGCGGCGGCAACTACGCCCTTCAGGCCAATAACGGCGCTCTGGTGAAGGACTGTGTCGTCTACAGCAATCAGGTGAGTTCGACGTGCGTCAGCCTGAACGAAGGCGCGGTCGTCCAGAGCTGTGCGCTCGTCGGAAACGGGCCGAGCCTCTACGGGATCAAGACCGGTTCGGGGTCGCGAATCCTGGACTGCGCGGTCGCCCGCAACCAGCTCCGCGCCGGCATCTACGCCGGCGGCGGTTCGCAGGTATCAGGTTGCGCGGCCCTTTCCAATGTCGGCTCGGAATCGAGCAGCTACGGGATTTACGCGGGATCCGGCAGCACAGTCGAGAATTGCGCTGCCAATTGGCAGACGAGCACGCTGGCCTCCGGCGATTCGACTCGGGGCATGGGCGTCTACGTGGACACGGGATCCTGCGTCCGCGACTGCCTGGTCCGCTACAACATGGGAGACGGCATCCTCATCCTGACGGATTCACGCGTGGAGCGCTGCCTCTGCGCCATGAACGGGAACGGTTCGGACGCCGCCGGCATCCACGCGTTGCAGACCCGCAACGTGCTCGCCGACAACCAGCTTCTGGGCAACGACCGCGGCATGGACGTGGACATGGCGGGCAACCTGATCTACCGCAACGCCTGTACGTTCAACACGGTCAACTGGTCGATCGCCGCCGGCAACGGGGTCGGCACCATCGTCGTCGCCGCCGACAGCGCGGCCGTCTCCGGCGACGGCGGCGGCTCGGGCACCGGACTCGGCACCACCGACGCCTGGGCTAACTTCACCTATTGAGCGGGCGGTCTGTGAAGAGGCCAAGGGGAACGAAATGCAAGGAAACGAGCCAAGGAAAGTGGAGGTGCCGTGATGGTGCGAGTGAATCGATAAAATCGAATCGATTCAGTCGAGTCATTCGATTCGCTCGATTCTCTCGAATGCAAAGAAAGGAGAGCAGCCATGAAACGAAACGCCATGGTTCTGGCGGCGGCGCTGCTGCCGCTGCTGGCCGCGCGGGCGGTCACGTTCACGGAGGACGCGCACATCCCCGACGGGGACGCGACCTACGAGGGCCAGCCCGTGACGGTGAGCGGCTGCACGCTCACGGTCGACGGCGCGCACGTCTTCACCAACCTGTATCTGGTCAACAGCGCGACGCTGACCCACACCGCCGGTTCGGCGGGCATGACGCTGACCGTCTCGGGAACGGTCTCGGTCGCCACAGGCTCGAAAATCGACGTCAGCGAGAGGGGACTCGGCTACCTGTCCGGCACAACCGGCCGTTCGGGCGGCAGCTACGGAGGACGAGGCCAGGAATACGACGGCACGTCTTGCGCGACCTACGGCGATGTTTTCTGCCCCACAAACCCGGGATCGGGCGGCTACGGCAATGCCAGTGTGATTTGCCGCGGTGGAGGCAGGGTTCGGATCACGGCGGCGTCTTTGCTACTGGACGGCGAACTCCGCGCCAACGGAGAAACGGCCTATTATTACAGTGGATCTTATGGATCCGAATACCGGGGCGCCGGCAGCGGAGGGTCGATTCTGGTCGATGTCGATACGCTCGCCGGCAACGGCTTGATCCATGCCAACGGCGGAACGCGGCCCGGCAGCTATGTGGGAGTCGGCGGCGGGGGACGCGTGGCTGTGTATTACGACGACGCATCCGGCTTCGACCTCGATGGCATCCAGGCGACCGGCGGCGGCAATGGCGGCGCGGGCACGGTGTATCTGAAGGACCGCGCCGAGCCGCTGGGAAGGCTCGTGCTCGACAACCGCGGCGCGGAATCTGACGCGGCCATCCCCACACCGGTGAGCCTCGGATCGAACCGGATCGACCGGCTCTTCGTGAACGGCAAAGCCCGCTTGAGTCTCACGGCGAGCGAGCCATTGGCACTGGCGCAGACAGTGATTACCAACGCAAGTGTGACGTTCACCGGCGATGTCACGGGACCCGAGCTGGCGCTTTGCGACAGCACATGGGAACATGCCGGCAGCTTCGGCTACAGCAACCGGGTGGCTCTCGGCGGCGCGTCGGTGCTGCGGCACGCCGCAGGCCTTGTTGGCGGACTGCAAATCGAGTGCGGGACGGTGGAGGTGGCGTCGGGCTCATCCATCGACGTGAGCGAACGCGGACTCGACTACCTGTCCGGCACGACCGGCTACTCGGGTGGCAGCCATGGCGGACGGGGCCAGGAGTACAACGGCACGTCGTGCCCGACCTACGGCGACGCCTTCTGCCCTACGAACCTGGGATCGGGCGGCAACGGATCGGCGAGCACGGTTCGGCGCGGCGGCGGCATGCTGCGGATCATGGCGGATTCGTTGGAACTGGACGGAATGCTGCGCGCCAACGGTGCGCCGGGATACTACTGGCAGACCTCCCCGTCGACAGCAGTCTACCGGGGCGGCGGCAGCGGCGGCTCGATCCTGCTGGAGGTCGGCGCGCTGGGCGGCGCCGGCTCGGTCTCGGCCAACGGCGGGGATCTGAACTCCTACGGACGTTCGGGCG
>JAGOBZ010000537.1 GCA_017999015.1 Kiritimatiellia bacterium | reverse complement strand
CCTCTCCTCGAAATTGAACGTTGAGGTAAGCGTTCACTCGATCATCGTCTCGGCCTCTTCCCGTTCCAAACGCGCCAAGGCCCGTTTGAAATCACGCGGCATGACCTTCACAAACTTAGGCCGGTACGTGATCCACGCATCCACCACCTTTTGGGCCACCCGACTGCCAGTGAGCGCGTGGTGGCGCCGGATCAGATCCAGCACCTCCACGATTTCTCGGTGGTCGATCAGCTCTTCCAGATCGACCATCTCGCGGTTGCAGTGCTGTCCGGCGAACACCCCGTTCTCGTCGAGCACGTACGCGATGCCGCCGCTCATGCCGGCCGCAAAATTGCGTCCGGTCGGCCCCAGCACCACGACGCGTCCGCCGGTCATGTATTCGCAGCCATGATCGCCGACCCCCTCCACCACCGCATCCGCGCCGCTGTTGCGAACACAGAAGCGCTCACCGGCGAGCCCGCGGATAAAGACCCGGCCCTGCGTCGCGCCGTACAACGCCACATTGCCGGCGATGATATTCTCTTCCGCGACGTAGCCGGCGTCCTGCGGCGGGTACAGGATCAGGGTGCCGCCTGAGAGTCCTTTGCCGAAATAGTCATTGGCGTCACCCTCGACTTCCAGGGTCAGTCCGGGCGCGGCAAAGGCACCGAAACTCTGCCCGCACGTCCCGGTGCAACGCACATGCACCGTGTCGTCCGGCAGGCCGCGCGCCCCGTATTTCTTGGAGATCACACTGCTCAGCAGCGTGCCGACGGTCCGGTTGACGTTACGGATCTTGACCTCAAGCCGCACCGGCGCGCCGCCCTCCAGCGCCGGCTCGGCCTGCCGGATCAAATCGTGATCCAGCGCGGCCGCCATGCCGTGATCCTGACGCCGCGTGCAGCGGCGTTCCTCCGGTGCCGACGGCACATGCCGCAGGATCGCCGAGAAATCCAGACCGCTCGCCTTCCAATGCTCGGCGGCCTGCCGCGCGTCGAGCAAGTCGCTGCGCCCCACCATCTCGTCTACGGTGCGGAAACCCAGCTCCGCCATGACGCGGCGGAAATCTTCCGCGATGAAGCGCATGAAATTGACCACGTACTCCGGCTTGCCGGTGAACTTTTTGCTGAGCCGCGGATCTTGCGTGGCGATCCCTTGCGGGCAGGTGTTGAGGTGGCAGACGCGCATCATGACGCAGCCCATCGTGACGAGCGGCGCGGTGGCGAACCCGAACTCTTCGGCGCCCAGCAGACAGGCGACCGCCACATCGCGGCCGCACATCAGCTTGCCGTCGCACTCCAGGCGCACGCGGTCGCGCAATTTGTTGGCCAGCAGCGTCTGCTGCGCCTCGGCCAGCCCCAGCTCCCATGGCAGCCCCGCATGCTTGACCGACGTCATCGGCGACGCGCCGGTTCCGCCGTCCCACCCGCTGATCAGGATCAGATCGGCCTTGCCCTTCGCGACACCTGCGGCAATCGTCCCAACCCCGGCCTCCGACACCAGCTTCACGCTGATACGCGCGTCGGGATTGGCGTTCTTCAGGTCGTGGATCAGTTGCGCCAGATCTTCGATCGAGTAGATGTCATGATGCGGCGGCGGCGAGATCAACTGCACGTACGGCGTCGAGAAACGCGTGGCCGCAATCCACGGATAAACCTTCTCTGCGGGGAGCTGTCCACCCTCGCCCGGCTTGGCACCTTGGGCCATTTTGATTTGCAGCTCACGGGCGTTGACCAGATAATGACTGGTCACGCCGAAGCGCCCGGACGCCACCTGCTTGATCTGGCTGATGCGCCAGTTGCCTGCGGCATCCGGACGGAAGCGTTCCGGCGCCTCGCCGCCCTCGCCGCTGTTGCTGCTGCCGCCGATGCGGTTCATGGCGATCGCCAGCGTCTCGTGCGCCTGGCGGCTGATGGAGCCGTAGGACATCGCGCCGGTCTTGAAGCGCTTCACGATGGCAGTCCACGGCTCCACCTCATCCAGCGGCACAGGCTGTGACGCCTTCTTGAAGCGGAACAGGCCGCGCAGCGTAAAGAGGTTCGCCTGTTCGCCGCACAGCGTCGCCACATATTTGTCAAACAGCTCGCGGTCATTCTGACGCACGGCCTGCTGAAGCAGCGCGATGGTCGCCGGGTTATACAAATGCGCCTCGCCGTCCCGACGCCACTGGTAGACGCCCCCTGGCGGCAAATCCATGCCGCCTGACACGCCGAATCCCAGAAAAGATGCGTGATTCCGCCGTGCCTCTTCGGCGATCTGCGCAAGTCCGACCCCTTCCACGCGCGACACGGTACCGGTGAAATAGCGCTGTGTCACCTCGCTGTTCACGCCGACGATCTCGAAGATCTGAGCGCCGCAATAGCTCTGCAGCGTGGAGATGCCCATTTTCGACATCACTTTCAGCAGACCTTTCCCGACGGCCTTCACATAGTGGGCGCAGGCTTCCTCGGGGTCATCTTCCAAATAGAGTTTGCGCGCGCACAGGTCGCGCAGCGTGGCCAAGGCGAGATAGGGACAGACCGCATCCGCGCCGAATCCGATCAGCGCGGCACTATGATGCACCTCGCGCGCATCGCCGGCGTCCGCGACC
>JAGOBZ010000536.1 GCA_017999015.1 Kiritimatiellia bacterium | reverse complement strand
GCGCGTGGCGGTTCAACTGGGTGCCGCATCCCGACCAGCGTCCGGCCGCCTTCCACCAGCCGACGTTCGACGCCGCGGCCTGGCCCGAGATCACCGTGCCCGGCTGCGTGGAGGTGCAGGGCTACGGCACGCCGCTCTACAAAAACATCGGCTACTATTTCAAGGTCGATCCGCCGTTCGTCATGGGCGAGCCCGATCCGCGCTACACCACCTTCAAAGAGCGCAACGCCGTCAGCTCTTACCGCCGCACCTTCCGGGTGCCGGACGCCTGGAAGGGACGCACCGTGTATCTGCGCTTCGACGGGTTCGCCTCCGCGATCACCGTCTGGCTGAACGGCGAGCGTTTGGGTTACGCCGAGGACGGACGCCAGGGCGCGGAGTTCGACATCACCGGCTCGCTGGCGGACGGCGAGAACACGCTCGCGGTCGAGGTCTACCGCCTCTGCGACGGCTCCTACATGGAGGATCAGGATTTCTGGCGGCTTTCTGGCCTGACCCGGCCGGTCTACCTCTGGTCGGTGCCGCAGACCCACCTGCGCGATTTCTTCGTGCGCACCGCGCCGCTGACGCCGGGCGTCTACGACGGCACGTGGAACCTCAAGATCGACGCGCGCGTCGCGCAGCCCGCCGACGCCCGGCCGCCGGTGCTCGAGGCCGAGCTTGTCCCGCGCAGCTTCAAGGGACGCCGCGTCGCGCGCGGACGCGCCATGCCGGTCGACGGCGGATTCCAGCTCAACCTTGCCGTCGACGCGCCGCGCCTCTGGTCGGCTGAAGACCCCGCGCTCTACACGCTGCTGCTGACGCTGCGGGACGCGCGCGGTGCGGTCATCGAGTCCATCCCGCAGCGCGTGGGCTTCCGCCAGGTCGAGGCGCGCGGCAGCCAGATCCTGCTGAACGGCCAGCCGATCCTGATCTGCGGCGTCAACCGCCACGAGATGGATCCCGACTGCGGCTATGCCGTGCCGGTCAGCCGCATGGTGGAAGACATCCTGCTGATGAAGCGCAACAACATCAACGCGGTGCGCACCTGCCACTATCCCAACGACCCGCGCTGGTATGACCTGTGCGATGAGTACGGGCTCTACGTGATGAACGAGGCCAACCTCGAGACGCACGGCCTCAGCGACGCGCGCAACCCGGTCTGCGACCCCTGCTTCCGCGAGGCCGCGATGGACCGCGAGACCGGCATGGTCGAGCGCGACAAGAACCACCCCTCGATCCTCTTCTGGTCGCTCGGTAACGAGAACAACGTGGACTCCGATTTCTTCGGGCACGCCTACCGCTGGATCAAGACGCGCGATCCGGGCCGCATGATCCAGAACCAGCGCAACGGGCCGCGCGATCTGGTCGACACCATGTACGCCCGCGTGCGCGACATCGAGGCATACGGACGCCGCAGCGACACGACCGTCCCGTTCATCCTTTGCGAATACTCGCACGCGATGGGCAACTCGTCGGGCAACTTGGCCGACTACTGGCGCGTGATCCGCACCTACCCCAACCTGCAGGGCGGCTTCATCTGGGACTTCGTGGATCAGGCGCTGCGCCGGCCGATCCCCACCGAACGCGTGCGCCACGACGGCCCCTCGACCTTCTGGGCCTACGGCGGCGACTACGGCGACTTCCCCAACGACGACAATTTCAACTGCAACGGGTTGGTGCAGTCCGACCGCCGCCTGACGCCGCAGTTCGCGGAGATGCGGCACTGCTATCAGCCGGTCGCGGTCGAGGCGGTCGATGTGTCGCGCGGCCTCTTCCTGATCCGCAACCGCCACCTCTTCACAAACCTGAGCGGCTTCGACGCCCGCTGGACCTACGAGGAGAACGGCGAGGTGGTGGCGCAGGGCCGCCTCAAGGCGCTGGACGTGCCGCCGCAAGGCAGTCACACGGTCGAGCTGCCGCTCTCGATGGTGCGCCGTCCCGCCTACGCGGCGCGCGTCAGCACATGGAATTTCACCTTCGCCACAACCCGAGCGAGCGTCTGGGCCGAAAAGGGTCACGTGGTCGCCCGCGACCAGATCGTCGTGCCGGCCGATCCGCAGCCCGCGCCGTTCGCGAACGTGGCAGGCCGCGCGGCCGTCCGGCTCGACGAGAGCGAAACGGCGGTCACGGCGGAAGGCGACGGCTTCAGCGTGCGCATCGGCAAGGCGAGCGGCGTGATCGAATCCTGGAAGGTCGACGGCGTCGAGCAGCTCCTGACGCCGCTGGTGCCCGACTTCTGGCGCGCGCCGACCGACAACGACCGCGGCAACGGCATGGCGGCGCGCCACGCGGTGTGGCGCGAGGCGGCCGCGCGACGCGAGGTGCGCGGGGTGACGGTCCGGCGCGAGGTCGACGGCAACTGGCGCGTGCTGGTGTCGCTCGCCTATCCCGCGGCGGGCGAGACAGTCGGCACGCTGATCTACACCTTCACCAACGCCGGGCAGATCCGCGTGGCGTTCCAGCTCGAGCCCAAGGGCAAGGAGGTGCCGGCGCTGCCGAGGATCGGCATGACCGCGCAGATTCCGGAGTCCTACGACCGCGTGACCTGGCTGGGGCGCGGGCCTCACGAAAATTACGCGGACCGCCGGGACT
>JAGOBZ010000060.1 GCA_017999015.1 Kiritimatiellia bacterium | reverse complement strand
CTGTATGCGCGGTGTCATGGCTAACCTCCTGCAAGAACGTTCAACGCTCAACGTTCAACGCTCAAGTAAAAACTCCTAAATCCTAACTACGTGCAATGCCCAGCCGGTGCTCGATGTCCTCGATCGTGCCGCCCTTGGTCTCCGGCATCCAGCGGATGGCGAAAATGATCTGGCCGATCATCATCAGGCCGAAAAAGCCGAAGGCGTAGGTCCCGGCGCGCTCGGCAACCGCAGGGAAGGCCCACGAGATGAGCGTGCACATGAACCAGTGGATGAAGCAGCCGAACGCCTGGCCCTTGGCGCGCACGGCGTTCGGGAAGATCTCTGAGATGAAGACCCAGATCACCGCGCCGGACGAGATGGCGAAGAAGGCGATGAAACCCAGAATCCCGCCGATGGCGAGCACGGCGTTGCCCTGCGCGCCCAGCGAGAGCTGCCACGCCACCAGGAAGTGCATCACCGTCATGGCGATCGAGCCGCCGATGATCATGACGCGCCGCCCGAACCTGTCGATGATCAGGAAGGCCAGCATTGTGAAGATCAGGTTGACCGTGCCGACGCCGATGGTCGCGGCCAATGCGGACTGGGCGCCGACGAAGTTTTCGAAGATGCGCGGCGCGTAGTAGTTGATGGCGTTGATGCCGGAAACCTGGTTGAAGAAGGCGATGAAGAAGGCCAGCATGATCGGTTTGGCGTAGCGCCGCTGGAAGAGCGGCACGAACCCGACCCGCTCCGCCTCGGCCAGCGTCTCATCGATCTCCGCGAGCGTCTTGTCCGTCGCGGGGTCGCCCACCAGGTCGAGCACGGCGCCCGCTTCGCGTTTGCGGCCTTTGCGCACCAGCCAGCGCGGCGATTCCGGAATAGTGAAGAGCAGCAGCAGAAAGGCGATGGCCGGGATGCACTCCACGCCCAGCATCACGCGCCACATCACCTGCTCGGTCGTCATGGGCGCCGAGGTGAAGAGCCGGGCCAGGCTTTCGCACGCCGAGCCCAGCCAGCCCTGCGCCAGCATGGCTTTGGCGACAAAGTAATTCGAGACATACGAGATCAGGATGCCGAAGACGATGTTGAGCTGGTTCATGGCTACCAGCCGTCCGCGCACCGGTCCCGGCGAGACTTCCACGATGTAGAGCGGCACGACCACCGAGGAGCCGCCGATGGCCAGCCCGCCGATGAAGCGCATCCACGCCAGCACCGGCTGCGTGCCGGCGAACGCGCAGCCCGCCGCCGAGATCAGGAAGAGGACGGCCATCATCATCAGCGTCGGCCGCCGGCCGAAGCGGTCGGACGGCCACCCCACGCTGAACGCGCCGATGATCGTGCCGATCAGCGCGCCGGAAACCGTGAAGCCGTGCCAGAATCCCGAGAGCTGGAACTCGTTTTGGATCGCCTTCTCGCAGCCGGAGATCACGCCGGAATCAAAGCCGAACAGAAAGCCGCCCAAGGCCGAAACGATCACGATGTACAGCAGCGCCGAATTTGTGTTTTTTGTGCGCAGGGCCGTGCTAGCCATAAAAGAGACTCCCCTTCACCCGTGAGCGGGCGGGCCTCCCCTCCCGTGTCTTCTCTAAGGTGTACCTGACAGTATAGGCGCTTGTCGCGCCTAGGGCCATAGCTAATCTGACCCAAGTTTTGTCTCTTTTGACCGGAGAAAAATCAAATGAGGCTCATGCAAAACCCCTCGAGACCTATATCTCCCAGCCCTTGCGGTAACTGCGCTTCAGGAAATTGTTCGCGCTCTCCTTGTTGGTGAAGCGGCCAGTCTGGGCATCCCACTTAAGCTCGTCGCCGCTGTCTTCCGCGATCGCCGTCACGCCCAGCATGACCACCTCGTTCAAGCGCTGCGAATAATCGAGGTTCGCGCACGGCGCGGGACCTCCCATGCAACCGCGCATGAAGTCGACCTGATGCCCACCCTTCACGCGCGGAATCGTCTTCTGCGGCGACGGCTTGTGCAGTTCCCCAGGGAAGAAACGTATCCAATCCCCGAAGCAGCCCATCACGATATATCCCTTCTCGCCGACGAAGATCGACCCGTCGTCGCCAAGATCGACGTTGTATTTCTTCTCAATCTCCTCCAGAAGCGGCGGCGTGTACCAAACCTTGCGGTCTTTGATGAGCTTGGAAGTCGAAGCGCCGACGAACCATGTGGTGTCGTCCCACGGCGTATCCCCCTTGAGGCCGTCATACCAGTGGACCGTCACCGGCGCGAGATTGCCGCGCGCGGGGAATTTCCAGATCACGTGGTCGCGCAGGTTCCACGAATCCTTCGATCCATGCCTCACGTCCGTCACGCGGACGCTCTCCGGTGCGCCGAGGTTCAGCGACCAGAACGCGGGGTCGAGGATGTGGTTGCCCATGTTGCCGAGCGTGGCGCTGCCAAAGTTTTTCCAACTGTACCAGCCCATCGGATGGAGACCTTCGCGTCCGCCGCTGAACCCGGTGTGGGGCGACGGTCCGATCCAGCAGTCCCAGTTCATTCCTGCCGGAACCGGCTCCGCCGGCGGCAGCATGTTCATGCGCCCGTTCAAGCGCTGTGTCCAGGTGTGCACCTCCGTCACCTGCCCGAGCGCGCCGGCCCCGATGTATTCCACGAGGCGCCGCACGGCCTCCTGCGAGTGTCCCCACTGACCCATCTGCGTGACGGCGTGGCGCTCGCGCGCTTCCGCCAGCATCCGCCGTCCCTCTTCCACGGTAAAGGAAAGCGGCTTCTCGATATAGGCGTGGATACCGTTCCGGAACGCCAGCAGGGCCGGCATCAGATGGTGATGGTTCGGCGTCGCGATGAAAACGGCGTCCACGTCGTCCGCCATCCGCTTGAAGAATTCGCGGTAGTCGTCGAACTCGGCTATGCCCTTCGTGTCAATGCCGAGCTCCTTCATCGAGGCCAGTTTCCGTTTGGCATCCCTGATCATCGCCGGATCAGGATCCACCAAGGCGACGATCTTCGCGAGTTTCGTCCAAGCGACGCTGGACACCAGGCCGCCCCCCATTCTGCCAAGCCCGATAAACGCAACCCTGAGCGGCTTCGAAGGATCCTTGATCTCGCACAGCTTAAGACCAACTTTCCCCTGCTGCCCCGACACCGACGTCGTCATAAACCCCGCGCCTGCGGCAGCAGTCGCCCCGATGAACCCTCGTCTTGTGATGTCCATTCTTATCATCCGTGCGTTTCCTAAACCAGCACCTTTCGCATATCTCACGGCAACTCAGATCAATCCTCTTGCCGTGTCCATAACGTGAACATCTTTTTTGATCGGTCTGCGGCACATATGCATGCCCGGTCACCGAAGGGAGAACAATGTGCCGGCATTGTCGTGAAGCACCGTCAGCATACCTGAGCCCGAGAAATGCGTGCTGTCCTTGTGGATAGCAGTACTGTTGCTCGCGCCGTATGTCCCGGCCCTCATCATCTTGCCGCCGTAGAAGAGCCAACCGACCGCCTCATTGACGCCGGCGGCCAGATTGATCTTGGCGGTCGCGATCCCGGCCGCCGGCATCGTCACACTCGCCGCGTCGGCGATCATTGACGGGTTGGCGCCGGAAAGATCCAGCGTACCGGTTCCGCCAACCACGATATTGGTGCTGTTCGGGCCGAGGGAACCGAAATTTGCCACGCTCAGCGTGCCGTTGCTAACCGCGAACGCACCGGAGGTCGTGTGATAAGCATTGGTCAGCGTCAGTTTGCCGGTGCCGAGTTTGACCATGCTCACCGCTCCGGTGATCATGGCATTGTAGATCGTGTCTGAATTCTGGTTCACCGTGAGTGTCATCGGCATCACGCTGTATGTGACCCGTGTGCTTGAATTGTTATAGTCCGCTTTCAGCAAGCCGACACTCTGGTCGTTGCCGTTGAAGTTCAGGACCGAACTCGGCGAGCCGGATGATCCTTGGTTCAAAGACACGTTGGCAGGCCAGGCGTTGGGCACATCGGTCCGCAATTCCGTGCCGCCCGCTTCCATGGCGGTGAACGTGTTCCCTGCCACAGCGAGAATCACGGACCCGCCGTACGTGTGGCAGGTGAAACCGCTGGTGGTGATCGGCTTCTCCGCGAAGCGGATATAGGTGCCGGATACGGCCGTACAGGTAAAGCCGCCCCCGTTAACCCCTCCGGTCACCTCCCAGCACCCGTTGTTGTTGGTGCGCAGGCGCGCGCCGTTGGACGAGAGCTTGGCGGTCAGCGTGTTGGTGCCCGCGTTGCTGCGAAGCGTTCCCTGGTAGCCGAGCGCGGCGTCGCCCGTCATATTGATCGGCTCGTCCAGCGTGAGGCCGCCCTCGGCCACGAGATAAGCGCCGTCTTTGATAACCGTGTTGGCCTCAGCGGTGCCCAGTGCGCGCGAGTGCCGGATGATCGCGTAGTTCGTCTCGATCGTCGTGACGCCGCCGTAGCTGTTGTCGCCGGCCAGGATCAGCACGCCGTTGCCGCGCTTGGTCAGGTTGAATGCGTTGCCGCCGTCCGAGATGGATCCGTTTGCCCGCAGGTACGTGGTGCCCGTGCCGTTGTTGGTGACGCTCCAGAACTGGTGGTCGCCCATGACCAGATCCTCCGTGATGGTGAAGATCCGGGACGAAGAGGTCGGGGCCGGGGCTCCCGCTTTGATGCCGCCCGCGCCGACGGTCAGCGCGCCGGCTCCGGCCGCGACGGTGAAATCGGCGGCCGCGTTGAATGTCATCTTGGTGAAGGTCGCGGGCATGTCCACCGTCGCCGTCGAACCGCCAGTCGCGAAAACCGCGCGCGCGAAGCCGACGAACGAGGGCAGGGCGTCGCCGTCCCAGTTCGCGGCCACGCTGAACCCGTCACCGGCCCCGCCCCCATCCCACACCGCATCCGTATACACGGTCTGGGTTCCGCTGATGACGTTCAGCCTGCCGAGCCCGCTGAAAAAGGAGTCGTTGATGTGGTCCGCGCCGCTACCGGTCGCGCCCCACGTGCCCGCCACCTGCTGCTCGCCGTCCAGAAACAACTTGTCGACGGTGTCCGTGACGCCGTCCTTGATCGACACTTTGGCACCCTCCAGCACGCGCACGGTCGTCATGTCGGGCAACGCGGATGAACTCCGCAGCTCCAGCGTGCCGCCGTTGACTTTAAAAGTCGAGCAGGCGCTGAACGCGGCGGTTTCAGCGATCACGATGGAACCCCCATTGAGGATCACGTCGCCGGTGGTGGTTGAGGTCACATTGGTGATGGTGATGCGCCCGGCATTGTTCTTGACCAGTGTCACCGCACCATCAAACGCGCCCGCGTAAGTGGTGGTGCCGCCCTGATTGACGGTGAGCGTCGCCGGTGCGGCGCTGGTCACTGCCAGGTAGCCGGGGGCGGACCAACGCGGGTCGGTCTTGATGGCGCCGACCGTCTGGTCGTGTCCGTTCAGGTTTAAAAGCCCGTCGGCGTCCCAACTCCCGCCGATATCGAGGGTGCAGCCCGACGGAAGCGCGTTCGCGACATCTGTGCGGACCTTGGCGTGGTTGGCTATCTTCAGCGTGGAGAATGTGTTGCCGGGAACGGCCAGCACCGTGGTGCCCGATGTCTCCACCTGGACTGCCGCAGCGGTGCCGAACTCGATCGGCTTGTCCTCGAAAACCACCGAACCGGTGTTCCGGATATACAACGTTCCGCCGGACACGTGTTTGACGCCGCCGCGAATGATCAGGGTTGAGCCGCCGTCCGTCCCGATGCTGGCATCCAACTCTTTGTGGAGAGTTCCCGTGATAATATTCGAACCGCCGCCTGCGGTCATTCAGTTGAGCCACGGCAGGATCTGGCCGACCAGCGTGATCGGCTCCGCCACCGTGATCCCGTTCTCAAGCCGGAGCGAGGCGCCGGTGCGGCCGTAGACACGCGTGCTGCCGGACGGGCTGCCCAATGCGTTGGAATGCCTGATCTGGAGTCGGCAGCCGTTGCTGACGGTCGTGACACCCTCATACGAATTGTCCCCACTCAGGTAGACGGTGTTGGTGACGGCCGCATGCAGTCCGCCGGGCCCGCTGATGACACTCTCGACGTTAACGATGGCATTGGACCCGAAGAGCACGCTGTCGCCGTTGAGCCAAAGCGGCAGCGCCAGTTTTTTTGTGGCGGTCGACTCGTTGCGGATGTCGCCGTCCAACGCGAGCAGGTTTCCGGTGAGCTCGAAGGCGCCGGCACCCGAAGGGAATGTGAGGCCGACGATAACAGTACCCGCATCCAGATTGTTGTTGTTCGAAAGACGGGTCGAACCGCCAAAGATGAGCGCATCGCCCGCAACGGGCGCAACGGCTCCCGCCCAGTTCTCAGGCCGGCTCCAGTTGTTGTCGACGGCACTGGCACCGGTCCATGTCCTGTCCGCCGCTGTGCATGCGGTTGCAACAGCCATCACTCCAAGACCCGCGACCAACCATTTTTTTTGCATGACCGGTTCTCCCGATGCGAAGTTTGACAACCAGAAATTCTGGCATCAGTTTTTTGTAGCTTATGCCTTTAATCTTTTTGACGTCAAGCGGTATTCCGTCAACGGGCGGGACCGGGACGCAAGCAGACGGTATCGACCGCTTCAATCTCAACGGTCATGTCGCGCGTCAGACGCCCGGACGGACGGCAGATCTGCAAGTTGACCCAGGCGGTCGCCTGCACATCGAAAACCTGCCCATTGGCACACACGAAATCGCGCCAGGGCAGGATGACCTCTGCGGCACCGTCCAACACTTCGCTCGCCAACTGATAAAAGCATTGTTCTCCCCCCTTCAACACACTATGCAGCGAAAGTACGACATCATCCTCCGGCGGCGAAACGCGCACGCGAAATGCCAGTCCGTCCTGACCGACCAG
The DNA here is from genome assembly GCA_017999015.1 of Kiritimatiellia bacterium. Lineage (GTDB taxonomy): Bacteria > Verrucomicrobiota > Kiritimatiellia > RFP12 > UBA1067 > DUPH01. Next base: position 4,716 of record JAGOBZ010000060.1, on the reverse strand, counting down.
ACGAGCGATCGGCAACGGGATATTCACATTACCCCACGCGCACGTCCCGGCAGGAAAGCGGACACGCAGGGCAGCCGCCGCGCCGGCAGGTGCCAGACGCTCGACAACAACCATCGGATTCGTATTGTTATCAAGTTTACCCGCCCAGTTTGCCAAAAGGCGCGAGACGGATGATTCATCAGAAAACCGCACGAGCGGCTGGCGCATAACGACCGCCGGTGGAGGCCGTTGAGGGAGGTGTCCAGTGCGCAGATTGTCCACATCGACCGCGTCAAAAGCTGTAGCGCTCTGCCATTCTTGCCTGACTGGGGTCTCTTGAACGAGCGTCACGCGATGTAGCCAGCAGGTGACGTCTGCATCCAAGGCCCCGGGGGGAGCAAGTTGAAAACTGACCGTACGAGCGTGTCGTCCAGGATCAAAGGACTTGCCTTCATTGTCACGGAACTCACGCAGCGGAATACGTCGAGTGGTCCAAGTGTTTTCGGACAGACTGATCGTCGTCCGGTAAAACCGCGGTGACGCGTGTAACACCGCCTGCAGTGTGCGCGGTGTGCCGTCTCCGGCATAAACCAGTTCAACGGCGTCGGCGTGAGCGACCGCGAAACCGGGCGAATTGACGTTAGACCACGCCACGCGCGGCGATGCCGCGAAAGAACAGCGCAACGCGGCGCGCCCACCATGCGTCTCGCGCGCCAGACGGATGACATCGGGGACGCGCGCTTTGTCGGGCCAGTTGGCCCAGAACCCGTAGGGCGGCGCGTGGCTTCCCTGAGCCGTTGGCCAAGGCCCCTCGTCTGCCGCCGGAAAAGCAAGGACCGGTATCTGCGGCGCATAACAGCGCCAAGCGGCAAACTTATCGCCCGATGTCAACGTGTTGGTGCTGCCCGGTTCGACTGCCACCGAAAGTGAACCGCCCGTGATGTCCGCGACTGGAATACGGAACCGGCCCCAGGCGTCGGCGTGCCGGCTGCGTGTCCCGGTTGTGATCGCGGCGTGGCGCGCCGGGATGCCGAAACCATCGAGGAGCAGGCCGGACGCAAAGGCGCCGTCTGTCGGCGGCGCGAAACGTACGCCGTCGCGCGCGGGCAGGCGTTCGCCGGTTTCGAGACACTCGAGCGCCGCTTCGCCGGGCGGCAGCCAGAGCGTGAAGCGGCCGTCGCGTGCAACCGCCATGGCCCGGCTAGGCGGGGCGATCACGTGAAGACTATCGGTAGCCGCCCCCGTGACCGAACGGAACGCTCCGGCTTCGGGCATCAGCACGAGCAGGCTGCAGACCAGCGTCCCAACCTCCAGTTCCAGCCGGTCGTCCCGCCGCGTAATCCGTACAGGGCGCTGATCCGGGAAGTCGGGCGAGACCGCGAACGCCGCTGTCGGCGCGGGCCCGTCCCAAGGCAAGGTCACCACAAGGTTAGTACGCGGCACCGGCCATACCGCCTGTGTCGAGAAGGCGTGATTGATCAGATGCACGGCCGTACCAGCCGCACTCTGGCGCACGCGGAGTGTCATGCGGTCGGGCGCGACCGGCTGGCGGGATGTTACACGTGAGCCGCGCAGGAACGGCGCGTATTCCCGGTAGAAGTCCGCCATCCGCGTCAATGCGGCCAGCGTGCCTTGGTCGGCCGCGACGTAGCTATAGCCGCGTAACGGTAGTGCATACTCACCGCCGGCGGCGTAGGCCTCAGGAATGTAGGTCGCGAAAAAGTGCATCTGATCGGAACGCGGCAGAGCAGTCAGCCGGTCGGTCTCACTGGGCCAATCGACGAAAAAAACGACCGGCTGACCGGGACAGACCTCAGCGGCGTCGGTGACGATGCGCTCATACTCCTCAAGGTAGCTGGCTCGGGCGTCGAGACGGCCTTTACGTATCGGCGGCTGCCCTCCCAGATGCGGCTGCAAAAACGCGACACCCGGACGCGCGGTACCGTTGTGGTTGTAGGTGTTGATCAGCGTGCGCCCATACCGCTCGCGCGCATACCGGTCGGCATCGGCCACGATATCCGCGAAGATCGCCGCGACCGTATCGAAACGGAAGGTGCCGGAAGCCGCGCGATCCCATGCAAAACCCCATTCGCGGAAGAGCGGGTTCGCGGAGTCAGCCCAGCGACGTACATGGCCCTGTGGCGGATTTTCAGCGAGGGGCTTTCCGTCTTTACCGAGCGTTGTGCGGAGGTGCAGGCGATAATCGAACGTGCGCATAGAACCGCCGTTGCGGGACAGGTCGATACCGAATTGCGTGGACCAGCGCGGATCGTCTTCGCTCCACCCCTTGCCGACGCAATACTTGCGGATCAGCCAGTCGCAAAACGCGGTACAGGCGTACGGGTCGTAGCCGGCGGTAGAAACCCAGTCGTAGTACCCCTCGACTTCATCATACCAGATGCCGACAGCGCCGGCGTCGATCTGGCGATGGACTTCGCGCTTCAAGGTGTCGACCACCTTGGGGTTGTAGAGACTGAGCTGATACCAACCGTCACCGCCGTGGAAGCTGCAATGCACCGGCTGGCCGTCGGCACAGTACGAGACGAAATCGCGGAATGTCGCGTCGTCGATCCCGTTCTCGCCCGGATAGATCGCGGAGAGCGTGATGCCGCCTTGAAGCCGGATGCCTTTTTCGGCGCAGGCGCGCGCAAGTGGCGCGTAGGTTTGCCAGTCAGGCGTATGATGCCATTTGAACCAGCCGCGGCACACGAAATCCGGGCGCACACGCGTGAGCAGTTCGACGTCCTGCCGGGTGAAGACCGGCTCGTAAACCGCGAAAACACGCACGTCTGACAGGGGATCCGGCGTTTCCGCCCGGCTCAACACCGCAACCAGAACCGTTGCCGCCAGAACACCCCGCGTGATCGTGTTTTTCATCGTTATCGCATGTCCTTCAGCAGAAAACCTTTACCATGAACCCGCGTCAACCGATTGTCCTATCACGGCATTGCTCAACAAAACACCTTCAGAGATCCCGTTTCATGTCGTTATTGTATGGGGCACGACTGACGAGGCTTCTTTGACCACTACGACCCGATCGCTTTTGAAAGCCCCGGCTTCTATCCTGACGGCCGCGATCTCGGTGAGAATTACACCTACACGCTCTCGCGCACCAGCCGGATTCGTGGGCCTCGCACTACAATCTCGGCAACTATTTCGAGTCGCGCGGACAGCCGTGAGGGTAGCAAGGCAGGTGCCGGTCCGTTACTGCGCCACCAGTTCCAGCCGGTCGATGCCCTGCATGAAACTGTCCTTCTTGGCCTTGGGGTTCGCGCCGGTCAGCGTCATGGTCAGCACATTCTCGCCTTGCGCCAGATCCACACTGCCCGCCTGAACCGCATGGGTCTCGACCCTCTCCGCAAAGGCATCGTGCGCCGTGATCAGGCGCCTGCCGTTCAGCGCGATATCCGCGATGCCATAGTCATTCGCATGCGTCAGGCCCAGCGTCAGCGCATAGCGTCCCGCGCGGGCCATGCCGAAGGTCAGTGTCAGCACATCGCCCGGCCGGCCGTCGCGCCACCAGAGCTGTTTGCCGCCGCTCCACCCGGCCTCCTTGTGCCCGTCCTGAACCGACACGTGCCCGCGGCTCACCGCAACCTCCACGTCCTCGCCTTCGATCACGCCCCCTGTATGCAGCTTGAGCGGAATGATGTCACGCCTCGTGCGCGCCACAGGCCGCGCCGCACGCTCCGGTTCGGGCCCCAGGTTGGTGCGGCCGCCCGGCTTCATGTACCAGCAGGCACTCGGCGCGTAATCGATAACCGTATCCGCCCAATGCCACAGCTCCATATCAAACCGGAGGTTGGAACGGAACGGAATCCGGTCCAAGGCCCGATAGCGGATATTGACGGCCACCCCTTCTCTGCTGGCTCCTTCGCCGACCGGCTGCGCCAGGAAAGGATGCGTAAAGACGTTCGGGTTGCTCCAGGCATAGCCGTAATAGTCCTCCGATCCCGTACCGATGAATGAGGGGAAGGCCTCGCCGTCCACAAAGATTTTTTCATCGCCCTCCCCCCACCAGGCCCGAGCCGTGTTGAATAAGGTTACGCCCGTCCCCGCCAATACGCCCTCGCCTTCCAACGTCACATAGTTGAGGTCGTGATGCCCGTCCTGACCGATGCGCGTCGGCTCGTGCCGATACTCGGTCCAGCCCGCGCCGAAATACATGCTGCGGCGGTCCCAGCGCCACGGCGCGGTCATCAGCACCCCCTGCGTCACCGTCACCCCGTTCGTGCCCAGGTTATGCAGGGTCAACTCGCAACGTCTGCGGAACGGCATCACCCAGGCCGACTCCATCAGACCGCCGCGCGACACCTGCGTGTACCAGGTCCGCGAAGGCGCGAGCCGGCTGCCCGTGCCGAAGAATTCCCCGGCCGGCAACCAGACCGTGCGCACGCCGTCAAAGGCCATCTCGATCACGGTCGAGCGCAACGCCTGATCGTCGCGCCCGCCGTTCAGCGCCAGCGCCAGCAAACGCACCGCGCGCGCGCCCTCAACCGTGTGCGTGACCGACTCACCCGGCGCAAGCACCCCGTCCAGCCGGACCTCGCGTGTCGCGCGCCGGCCGACCCCCAGTCCGCCGCCCGCGAGCGTGCGCCTCACCTCCGAAAGCACCCTCACATCGCGGCGCACGGCTTCCAGCGAGAAGCTTTCGACCGCCGTTCCCGCGTGGTAGGCACGGCATTCCGCATTGTAGTAAAAGTTTTCGCCCTGGCCCAGCGTCGCGCTCTCATACGT